>JAHJAL010000048.1 GCA_018814055.1 Patescibacteria group bacterium | reverse complement strand
CCGGCAACCTCAATATTGGTATCAAAGAACACACCATCTTTCCGGAAATATCGGCCGACAACGTTGAACAAATCCACGGTCTTCAAATTACCATTGTTTTCAATACTCCCGACAAAGACCAAAACTTACTTCTGATGAAAAAGCTAGGTATGCCGTTTGAAAAAACCGATAAATAACTGTATTATATAAAAGTCCAAATTTTATTAAACCAATTTTCTGTCACCTATTTCCTAATTCCCCAAAATATGGCCAAAAAATCACTCATTGCCAAAGCCAAAAGAAAACCCAAGTTTACCACGAGGAAGTATAACCGTTGTCAGCTATGCAGCCGGCCTCGCGGTTATATGAGAAAATTTGGCATGTGTCGTATCTGTTTTCGCTCTCTGGCCAACCAAGGAGAAATACCCGGCATCAAAAAATCTTCCTGGTAAGACAATAAACCTTAACAAACATCATCAAACTTTATCAAACACTATCAAGCAATTATGAAATTAATCCAATAAATTGTTTGATTATGTTTGATAAAGTTTGATTATGTTTGATACAGTTTATAATAATTATTTATCATGAACACCGACCCCATCGCCGATTTATTAACCCGCGTCCGCAATGCTTTGTCCAAACAGAAAGCCAATGTTTCTGTGCCGTACTCAAGTCTCAAAGAATCACTGGTCAAAATACTGCGACAAGAAGGATATATCGAATCATACATTGTCGGCAAAGACGAATCCTCAATGCAAAACATGGTTATCAAGCTGAAATACTATAATGATCAGCCCGTCATCCGCCACATCCAACGAATTTCCAAACCTGGCCAGAGAATCTATACCAATTACAAAAAAATCCCCCGCATTCTTGGAGGTCTCGGTATAGCAATTATTTCCACTTCCAAAGGTCTTATGACTGACCACTCTGCGCGTTCCCAGAAAATAGGCGGTGAAGTTGTCTGCAAAATCCATTAAACACACAAAAATTAATTCTCAAACTTTTTAACTCTTAAATATCTTATATTCATGTCACGTATCGGTAAAAAACCTGTTTCTATTCCCGACAAAGTCGAAACCAAAATCGATGGTAATACTTTACATATCAAAGGCCCTCTCGGAGAACAATCAATCACCATATCAAGCAATATCGACCTCAAGCTTGAAGATAAAAAACTTGTTTTCACTAGAAAAAATGATCACAAACAAGCCAAGTCAGATCAGGGATTGCTGAATCGGCTAACCAATAACGCCATAATCGGAGTTACCTCCGGTTACACCAAACAACTCGAAGTCAATGGTGTTGGTTACAAAATCAATCTTAAAGGTAAAAATTTAGAACTCAATATTGGTCTATCTCACCCGGTTGTTTATTCCCCCCATGAAGGTATTCAACTAAAAGTCGAAAAAAATATCATCATAGTTTCCGGTATCGACAAACAGCTGGTTGGTCAGACCGCCGCTGAAATCAGAAGTTTCAAAAAACCCGAACCGTACAAAGGCAAAGGCATCAAATATGTCGAAGAACACATTCGCCGCAAAGCAGGCAAAATGGCCGCCGCCACCTCCTCATAATCAAAAACTAAAAATTATTTAATTCTTCATTCTTAATTCATACTCATGCCGTCCTTAAAACTACAACTTAGAACCAGAAGGAAAAACAAGATTCGCTCCACAGTCACCGGAACTGACCAAAAGCCACGGCTCAGTGTTTTCCGTTCCAACAAATATATATACGCCCAAATCATCGACGACAGCCAAGGCAAAACCATCGCCGCCGGCGATGACCGTCAAATCAAAAAAGTTTCCAGCAAAGAGTACCAAGGCAAAAGTGCCAAGGCATTTGAAGTTGGTTTCAAACTCGGTAAAGATGCCTTGTCCAAAAAAATTGGAAACATCGTCTTTGACCGTGGTGGCTACAAATACCACGGCCGCGTCAAAGCCCTCGCCGAAGGTGCCCGTCAAGCCGGTCTCAAATTCTAGGAAAAATCAATTCTCAATTCATAATTCCTTCTAGTAATTAGCAATTTGTAACTAGTAATTGTATATGAAACCTCGATTCAAAAAAGACAAAGAATTTGCCGAAAGAGTGATCAAAATCAATCGCATAACCCGTGTAGTCAAAGGTGGCCGACGTCTTCGATTTCGAGCCACAGTTGTCATCGGCAATCACAAGGGCAAAATTGGCCTGGGTATTGCCAAAGCCAACGAAGTCTCAGACGCCGTCGTCAAAGCTGTGTCCGTCGCCAAAAACAACCTCATCGATATCCCTATCTACAAAGATACTATTCCCCATCAGATAATTGGTAAATACGAATCTTCCAAAATTTTATTCAAACCCGCCACGGCCGGTACTGGAGTTATTGCCGGTGGAGCTGTCCGAGTAATATTAGAAATCAGCGGCATTCACAATGTGGTTGCCAAAACTTTCGGCTCACGCAACAAAGTCAACACTTCTCGTGCTACTATTGATGCCTTGAGCCAAGTACGCACCAAAGAAGAAATCTATCAAGCCCGCGGCAAAGAATTACCCAAACCCAAACCCAAACCAGCCAAACCCAAAACTCCCCCAAAGACCAAAAAATCATAATCCTTTTATTGCAATTTATGTCTTATCCTCAACTCAAAACTCGAATCAAAAAATCCAAACGCCGCGGCCGCGGCCCCGGTAGCGGTAAAGGTAATACATCCGGCAAAGGACACAAGGGTCAAAAATCTCGTTCAGGTAGCAAATTCAAGCCTTTCTTTGAGGGCGGATCTTTGGAATTGTATCGACGTCTTCCCAAAAAAGGCGGTTTCAAGCGCCACTGGATCAAACAACCGGCTATTATCAACATTTCCGATCTATCCAAGTTCACCGAGCAAGAAATCGTCAACCTCAAAAACCTTCAAGCCAAAAACATTATCCCCCGCAATGCCACCACATTCAAAATCCTTTCCAAAGGTGAAATCAAACAACCCCTTACTATTGCTACAGATTTGTATTCTCAAACCGCCAAACAAAAACTCGACGCCGCCGGCTGCAAATATGTCAAAGAAAAGCCCGAAAACACAGACAAGATTGAAAACAAGCCAACCAAGAAACAAGCCAAGAAAGATTAACCACCAATTATTAATTATTAATTACCATCCAATATTTCCCAATTCGCCGCGTCCGGAGTCTTTCGGATAATTCGTAATTTTTAATAGATGAGCACACTCAAAAAAATCTTCGCTACCCCGGATTTA
Organism: Patescibacteria group bacterium; assembly: GCA_018814055.1. Taxonomy (GTDB): domain Bacteria; phylum Patescibacteriota; class JAHJAL01; order JAHJAL01; family JAHJAL01; genus JAHJAL01. The sequence goes on along the minus strand of JAHJAL010000048.1, from coordinate 1,325 downwards.
CGCAACAAAATAATCTTCACCGTTGTCCTGCTTGCCCTAACCAGAGTACTGGCCCATATTCCCATACCCGGCGCCACCTTGGAAAATCTCCAGGAATATTTCAATCAAAACCAACTTTTCGGACTGTTAAACGTATTTTCCGGTGGTACTATTGAAAACTTCTCAATCATCCTCATGGGTGTTGGTCCATATATCAACGCCTCTATCATCATGCAGCTTTTGACCATGATTATTCCCAGCTTGGAAGCATTATCCAAAGAAGGACAACAGGGTCGCCAGAAGATTAGTACTTACACACGCTATCTGACTGTACCTTTGGCTTTTCTGCAATCATACGGCACCATCGCCCTATTGACACAGTCTGGACAAATCACCGGTCTAACTGGTATTAATTTATGGATCGCTTTGATCACCGCCACTGCTGGTTGTGTTTTGATGATGTGGCTGGGAGAATTAATCACCGAGAACGGGATAGGCAATGGCATATCTTTGCTAATTACCATCGGAATTATTGCCGGCATTCCCGCCCAAATAGGCAACAATTTGGCGTTGGCTCAAGTAGATTCAGAAAAACTCATCGGGTTCATTATCTTGATTGTATTGATAGTCCTGGAAGTCGCCCTGGTAGTCTTTGTAAACGAAGCCCAACGCAACATTCCCGTGACCTATGCCCGCCAAGTGCGTGGCAACAAACAGTATGGCGGATCAGACACATATTTACCTCTAAGAGTCATCATGGCTGGCGTAATTCCAATTATCTTTGCCATCTCTATCATGGTCTTCCCCAATGTTATAGCCAACTTCTTTGGTCACGCCCAAACCGAATGGATTGCCTCGGCTGCCCTCAAAATTCAAGAAATCTTTACCAAAGACTTATTCTATGGCATTTTCTATTTCGCCATGGTAATAATTTTCACTTTTTTCTATACCAGTGTTATCTTCCAGCCGGATCAGGTCGCCGAAAATATGCAAAAACAAGGTGGTTTTATACCTGGCGTTCGACCCGGATCGCAGACCATCAAATTCTTAAGCGATACCGTCTTACGCATTACTGTCATCGGTTCCATGTTTTTGGCTTTTATCGCCGTTGCGCCTTTGTTGCTCCAATACTTACTGGGTACCTCCAATCTACTTGTTACCGGCACCGGACTTTTGATCTTGGTCAGCGTTACCATAGAAACCATCAAACAAGTCAAATCCAATATTTTGATGAGAAGTTACGAAGAGGACTATTAAAAACTTTATCAAACACTATCAAATCTTCTAAAAACCTTATCAAACAATTATTTGTATATTAATTGTTTGATACTGTTTGTCACTGTTTG
>JAHJAL010000047.1 GCA_018814055.1 Patescibacteria group bacterium | reverse complement strand
ATCAAAAAACATTGTAGAATAAATATAACACAAAGTTTTATCAGTAAAACTGTATATAAAAATAACATAATATATATTTGTAGTCAAGAATTAGTATTGATATTTCGGGCTATTTTTAGATATAATTTAAATAGTTAGTATTGACTTAATAAGTAAATTAATATATAATGGTTTGAAATATTTAATTAGCCATTTGTAAATAAATTATCATGGCGGAAGGTGAAAAAAGCACAAGTAAAGCTCCCAGTGCTCCAGTGGGAAGTGGGATAGAGCGAATTCCAATACAAAAAACCGATTTGATTGAAGCCGGAGGGGGCGCAAGCTCTAGTGCCGGACTAGAAAAGATACCAGAACAGGTTGAAATATCACCTGAGGTGTTGGAAAGAGGCCCGGAAGCGGTTCAAGAAGCACCCAGCTTATCACAGGTAAGCCCAGGGACTACCAAAAAAGACGGGGAGGAGGAAGATGATGGTACGCGAGAAAAACTTGAGGAAGCTCTAAAAAAAGCCGAAGTGCCTCGGGAACAAACTATTAGAACCGCGCCAAGTGTACAAGAAAGGTATAATTCTACCAAGGCTTTGTTTAAAATGGTATCAGCCAAGGAAATTTCTTTTTACAAAACGGTAATGTATTTGTTTGAAATTATAAAAGGTAATATTCCAGAGCAGGTTTCCGATAGCGTTAAAATTGAGACAAAATAGGACTTAATGGAATTTTTTTATCAAATAGCTTTTGGGCTTGGCGTGGCAGTATTGCTTTTTGTGGTACTGTGGCTTGGCGTTGTTTTGTTCAAAAAAATGATCCGGCATCGGGACAGTTTTACCAGAACACTTAATATGGCTGTATTGCAGGTTAGGGTCCAAAAGGAAGTGCCGGAAGATGAACAAAAGAAAGCTCCGAAAGAGATTATCGCTGTGGCTGAACATTTATTCGCCAGTTTTTATAGTATATATCAAGGTGGCTGGCGGAATTGGTTGTTTGGCGAGCAGCATATATCGATTGAGATATCGACCAAAAATGGTTTGACTGATTTTTATGTGGTGGTGCCGCGTGCATTGGTGGAGTTGATACGCAAACAGATGAATGCTCAATTGCCCGATGCGATAATTGACGAGTTGGAGGAGGGATACAACATTTTTGAGGAATAATCAGCGGTTGAAGCAGCCAGCTTGATCTTCAACAAACAGTTGATGTACCCTATCAAAACATATGACACGATGGAATCTGATCCCTTGAACAATATTACCAATGCATTGAGTAAGTTACATGATTTTGAGGGGGCGGCCATACAGTATATTATCCGCCCGGTGAACAATAAATGGCATCTAAAGGGTAAATTAACTGCCCACAGCATGCAACAAGGCAGGGCTGTATATGAGCAAAGCTGGTATATGAAGGTATTGGGTTTTATTGGTCGGGCTTTTTCCTATGTGCTGGATAATTTAGCCACTTCAAGTGATACCAGTGAAAATAAATCAATGCAGAGAAGAGATGAAGATAAAGCGGTACATCTGACCCAGGTCCAACAAGATCAAATTAAGGCATTGGAGGAAAAATCTTCGAAAGTTGGTTTTGAAGCTGCTATTCGGATTATTAGTTCTTCTCGAGATCAGATGTCGGCCAAAGCAAATTTGGACAACATAATCAGTGCTTATAGCCAGTTTTTGTATCCTGACATGAATGGATTCAAGAGATCCAATGAGAGTAAAGATAAAATCGTCAAAGATTATATATTCCGGCGATTTATTGAAGATTCAAAAATGATTTTGAATACCAAGGAGTTGGCCTCGGTGATTCATTTTCCCAATCATCATCTGGATACTCCAAATATCAATTGGCTGCTGGCCAAAAGAGCACCATTACCGCCTGATGCGCCTACTTCCGGCCTAAAACTGGGCGTAAATGTCTACCGGGGGGTCAGAAAGGAGGTGTTTATACAGGAGGGAGACGAAGGAAGAGGACGGCATCTGTATTCATTGGGACGTACCGGTTCGGGTAAAACGCAGTTTTTGTTTAGTATGATCAAGCAGGATATGGATAATGGCAAGGGTCTTTGTATACTGGATCCTCATGGCGACTTTGCTGAGAAATGCCTTTATCATGTACCAAGGGAAAGAGCAGATGATGTGATATATTTTGATCCGGGTGGAGATTTGGAAATGCCAATGGGACTGAATCTTTTTGAGGCAAGAACTGATGAGGAAATGGAATTAAGGGCTATGTCAGCTTTGAACATTATGATCAAAATGTTTGGTGAGGAAATATTTAGCCCTCGGCTGCAGGATTATTTCCGTAATGGATGCTTGACTTTGATGGCGGATCAGGAAAATCCCGGTACTATAATCGATATCGTAAACCTTTTTACTGATGATGAATATCAGATGGAAAAAGTGGCCAAATTGACTAATCCGACAGTTAAATCATGGTGGATCAAGGTTTTTGGCTCGATGGGTGCCAGGGAGAAAGAAGAAATGATCCCCTACTTCGCCGCCAAATTCGGACAATTTATTACCAACGTCACCGTGCGTAATACCCTGGGTCAATCACGCTCATCTTTTAATATCCGTGATATTATGGACAACAACAAGATTCTGATAGCCAATCTTTCCAAAGGTAAACTGGGAGAATTGAACTCCAACTTGATTGGTATGATATTGTCTGAAGAAATTACTATGGCCGCTTTGAGCCGAACCGATCAACCGGAAGAAGAACGGGTACCGTTTTATTTGTATGTTGATGAGTTTCAAAACTTTGCCACCAAAACTTTTGCCACTATCTTGTCTGAGGCTCGCAAATATAAGCTTAATTTGATCATTGCTCACCAGTTTATTGACCAGTTGTCGGTGGGGGGCAAAGAAGAGATCCGGGATGCGGTATTTGGTAACTGTGGTACTTATGTTATATTTCGAACATCGGCCAAAGATGCGGAATTTCTGGAAAAGGAATTTGCCCCGGTGTTTAATAAATCAGATATTTCCAATATTGATCAGTTTGTTACTTATGTAAAGCTCATGATCAGAGGAACAGTCAGTAAAGGTTTTTCGATGTCAACCGTGTTAATCAATGAGCCAAACCATGAGTTGGGTGAGGCAATTAGACAGCTCTCTAGATTAAAATTTGGCCGGGAGAGGGATGAGGTCGATGAAGAGATCAAGAGGAGATTGAAGCTCTTGGGGTAAATTAATTTATTATTGCGAATTACCAATTACCCAACGAATTACTAATTACCAAGTAGAGAAGAGCAATCAATTATTGCTTTTTTTTGCGCTTTTATGGTATTATTTTAATGTTAATCATGATAATAAGTACATAGTATGAAAAAAGATATTCATCCAAAATATGTAAAGTCAGTGGTTACCTGCGCTTGTGGAGAGACTTTTGAAACCAGATCAACCATGCCGGAAATGCGGATTGAGATTTGTTCCAAATGTCATCCGATTTTTACCGGGGAGAAAAAGTATATTGATACGGAGGGGCGCCTTGATCGTTTTCAGGCCTTGTTTGATGCCAGCCAGAAGCTAAGGAAGGGGAAGGGCGAAAAGAAGAAAAAGCGTAAAAAGAAGCAACAAGCCAAGCATGATATAAGTCAGATTTTACAGGAGCAGGAAGAAAGAGGAAAGAAACGAAAAGAAGAAAAGAAGAAAAAGGAAGCCAAGAGAGTGGCTGAGGAGATGAAGACGGTAAAGGTAGTTAGAAGGGCGGCCGCAAAGGTAGAGAATGCCAAAAGCGCGAAAGTAAAGCCCAAAATAAGTAACAAAAAAGAGTCAACCAAGAAACCAGAAGCTGATAAATAGTTAATATTCCTCACATCAAGAAGACAAGAAATAACTTGTCTTTTTTGTATGATTGTTGATCAAAAACAAATAATATTGAGAACTATGATCAATGACAGATTGAAAAAAATAATAGAAGAATTCAAAATAATTGAGAAAAAATTGGCGCAGCCGGAGATTTCAACCGACTCCAAAAAACTCAAAGAGTTGTCGGGTGAGCACGCCAGATTGTCGGAAATAGTTACCAAAATTGAAGAATTGAATAAGATTAATTCCAGAATCGTTGAAAATAATGAAATAGTAGCCAAGGAAAAAGATAAGGGGATAGTGACTATGGCCGAGAGTGAATTGACAACTCTAAAGGAGAAAAAAGAAGAACTGGAAAAACAATTAAAAGTAGATTTGTTGCCGGTTGACAAGAATGACCGGAAAAATGTGATAGCAGAGATTAGGGCAGGTGCCGGTGGAGATGAAGCGGGAATTTTTGGGGCCGATTTGATGAGAATGTACCAAAGATACGGAGAGAATAATCGTTGGAAAGTT
>JAHJAL010000046.1 GCA_018814055.1 Patescibacteria group bacterium | reverse complement strand
ATTGGCTCTCGGTCAAGTAGTTACTACCTCATCAATCGATCCCAATATCCCCGAGAATCTTCTTCTTGGCGAAATTATTGAAATCAAAAAAACAGACCAGGATATATTTCAACAAGCCATTCTCAAGCCATACTTTGATATCAAAGAATTAAAATATGTATTAGTGCAAATTAATGAGCAATAGCTTTTCCCTACAATCAGATTTACAAGTAATTCCCGGAATAGGTGAAAAATATATCAAAATACTAAATAAACAGAATCTTTTCACCATATCCAACCTTCTCCATTGCTACCCCTATAAATTTCTCGATTATTCAACCAAACTACATATTAATCAAATTAGACCTGACCAATTTTTTCACTTTCAGGCCAAAATTACATCGATAAATTGCACTCGCTCCCCCCGCAAAAAAATATTTATCGCCACCGCCATTGCCCAAGACAAGACCGGACACATCAAAATCACATGGTTCAACAACCGTTACATCAAAAATTATATCAAGCAAAACCAAGAGTACACCTTTTTGGCCAAAGCCACCCTTGATAACAACGGTTTATTTATTTCCAATCCCCAATTTGCCCTGGCAAAATCAAAATCGAAATTACTCTTGATTCAACCAGTCTATTCGCAAACCGGCCGGCTGAATAGTAAATGGTTTCAACGAATAATCGGCCGGATTCTCGCAAATCAAATTAAGATTCCAGAATTTTTACCAAAAACAATCATAGAAAAACACCAACTTATTTCCTCCCAAAAAGCTATTAGATCCATCCATCAGCCAAAATCACCGGAAGATATCACCTTTGCCAAAGCACGGCTCGGATTTGATGAAATTTTTTTAATGCAGCTTCGCTCATTATTTATCAAAAGCCAATCACAAACCAGAGAAGCCGCTCCAATCAACCAAGATATTTCTCTGGTAAAAAAAATCCTCTCAAAACTGCCGTTTACTCTCACCAATTCCCAAAAAAATCTCTATGGCAAATTATTCAAGATTTAGAAAAAGATAGGCCTATGAATCGTTTACTGGAAGGTGATGTCGGCTCAGGCAAAACTGTCATAGCTGCCATATCCTTAGCTTTGGCAGCTCGCAGCCAATTTCAAGGTGCGCTGATTGCTCCGACTGAAATCCTCGCCATCCAGCATTTTGACAAAATTGTTGATTATTTGAAAGTACAGGATTTAAACATCGCTTTGTTAACCAGTTCACAATCTTTTTATTCACACAAAGAAACCAAAAAAATTCCCAAAACTAAATTGTTAAGACAACTTGCCAATGGCGAAATAGACATTGTAATTGCCACCCATGCAATTTGGCAAAACGATATCACTTTTCACAATCTCAATCTGGTAATAATAGATGAGCAGCATCGTTTCGGCGTCCAACAAAGAAATGTTTTAACCGGTAGCGAAAATACCCTAAATCCTCATACTCTGACCATGTCCGCTACTCCCATCCCCCGCAGTCTGGCACTGACCATATATGGCCATCTGTCACTATCAATTATCGATACCTTGCCCAAAGGTCGCCAGCCGATTACCACCAAAATCATCCATCCTGATCACCGCCAAAACACCTATCAATTTATTTACAATCAGATCATAGCCGGACGTCAAGCTTTTGTCATCTGCCCCCTGGTTGAGCAGTCGGACAAATTACAAGTCAAGTCAGCCAAAGAAGAATACAAACGATTATCTGCCAAAATATTTCCCAATCTCAAACTCGGATTAGTGCACGGGCAACTCAAAGGAAAAGAGAAAGACAAAATTCTAAAGAAATTTCAAAACAATCATATCAATATTTTGGTCGCCACTTCAGTCATCGAAGTCGGCATTGACATCCCCAACGCAACTATTATGCTGATTGAAGGTGCCGATAGGTTTGGTTTGGCCCAACTTCATCAGATTCGCGGTCGGGTCGGCCGCGGTGATCACCTTTCTTATTGCTTCTTATTTACCGACACACCATCACCCAAAGTGATAGAACGCCTAAAAGTTTTGACCCAAACCAACAATGGCTTTCTCATTGCCGAAGCCGATCTCAAACTACGTGGACCCGGCGAGCTATCCGGCTACAAACAATCCGGCCTGCCCGACCTCAAAATGGCCTCCCTCTCCAACCAATCTCTCATCAAACAATCATTTCTTTCCGCTCAAGAATTAATCAAGCATGATCCAAAACTGGAAAATCACTCCGAAATAAAAAAACTAGTCGAAGAACAAAAAATAAATTATTAATTTTATGAAAATAATCTCCGGCCAATATAAAAATCGCACCATATTGGCCCCTCCCAATATTCGCCCTTCCACCGCCAAACACAAAAAAATAGTTTTTGATACTATTCGATTCAACATACCGAATTCTACTGTTTTGGATTTGTATTCCGGCTCCGGTCAAGTGGGACTGGAAGCCCTTAGTCTGGACGCCAAACATGTTACATTTGTTGATCAAGACCCGAGTTGTATTGACGTAATCAATCAAAATATTCAAAATTTATCAATTCCCGCCGACAAATTTACTATAAAACAAAATTCAATCAAAGATTTTATCCAACAAACCACTTCTCAATACGACATTATCCTGGCTGATCCTCCTTATTCCACTGTTGAGTGGTCGGATTTAACCGATATTAATAAATTATCCCACTCGAATACTATATTTGTACTCAAATATGCGCCACATCATCCACCACCGGAATTTTCAAAATTCGCTCTCCAAAAACAAAAAGACCAAAAGGACACTATAATTAATTTTTACTTAAGCTCGTTATAGTAAAATAATCGTTGAGATATTAACCAACGATTATGAACTTATTATTCAAAATTTATCCTTACCTCACCACTTTCCTCGGCACATCACTCATTATCAGCTTTTTCGTAATATACTATGACTTCAGTCAACCTATCCCCGACCCGATTCAAATCATAGAAACCAATATTGGTTCCGAAGTTGCCGCCAATAATTATCAGAAAATTACCATAGATATCCGGGGTGAAGTCCTAAATCCCGGAGAGTTTCAGTTGTCACCCGGTAGCATCATTCAAGACGCCATCGATGCAGCCGGCGGATTGACCAGCAATGCCAAGATCGACTTGGATATCATCAATCCGGCATTATTACTTGAGGACAAACAAGTCATCACCATCCCCCCCTTAGGGATTTCCGAACCGGATTTTAGCAAGCCGGCTAGCTCATCGGAAATATCGCCTCCCGCAACATATGAAGATAATTCTCTCGTCAACCTCAACACTGCTACTCTGGAGCAACTTACCACTCTGTCCGGCATTGGCCCGAAAACCGCCCAAAAAATCATCGATTATCGCACAAACAATCGATTTGACGCCATCGATGAAATCATGGAGGTCAAAGGTATAGGAGAAAAAACATATGCCAAAATAAAAGAAGCCATCACTATTTAATCAAACACCAAAAAACGCGTTATAATCTAATTATAGTGTGTCAATAAACAAATGGGCGAGAGAGGAGTCGAACCTCCACGGGTCTTACCCCACATGGGCCTAAACCATGCGCGTCTGCCAGTTCCGCCACTCGCCCGCAGATTAAACTATAATAATTCTAACATTATTTCATATTATATTAAAATGATTTCAAACATATATAAACCAACCAATTTAACTTCTTTTGACTGTATCCGCATCCTCAAAAAACAATACTATCAAGCAGGCAAAAAACCACCCAAAATCGGCCATGCCGGCACTCTCGACCCTTTTGCCGATGGAGCACTGATTATTTGTACAGAAAAAGATACCAAAAAAATATCAGAAATACAGCATCAACCCAAAGAATACCTCACCACCATTAAATTGGGCTATACTTCCGACACATATGACGTTGACGGCCATATCGTAGAGACGCAAAATCTTGCGTCTTTGTCTCCACCAACCAAATCCAACATAAAAAAAATTCTAGAAAATAATTTCTTGGGCGAAATTCTCCAAACACCCCCTATATTTTCCGCCAAAAAAGTGGGAGGCCAAAGATCCTATTCCCTGGCTCGTAAAGGCCTGAGTGTAAAACTTTCTCCCAAGAAAGTGCTAATATATAACATAGGTGTTAATTCATATCGTTACCCATATCTAAAACTTACTATCAAATGCTCCACCGGCACCTATATACGTTCCATCGCCCACGATCTTGGCCAAATACTCAATACTGGCGCTTACTGTCATCAATTAACTCGCACCAAAGTAGGGGAGTACAGTATTGACGACTCCACCAAACTAGCTGATAACTTAGTCAAAGATTATCAAAATCGATATTTGAAAAAATTGCCGGTTTATAAATAAATATTATGACTCAATATCTCATCATTTTCCTTCTCGCTGTCCTCATCGGCCTGGTCATTTACCTGGCATACAAAATTTCCACCAAAAAAGATGATCAATCTGATAACAAGACTATACTCATGCTGCAAAACCAAATTGCCGAGCTCAATGACCAAATCAACAAACGATTAAACGAAACCAATGTCCGGCTTGATAAATCGCGCGATACCATCAATCAACAACTAACTGAGTCAAATAAGATAATCCAGCAGTCATTTGCCATCTCCAATCAAACTATCAACAAAATCAGTCAGGCATCCTCCAAAAATATCCAGCAAGTCACCGAAAAACTTACCATGCTCGGCGAAACCAACAAACAAGTCGTCGGTTTTGCCAATCAATTGCAAAGTCTGGAAAATATCCTCAAAAACCCCAAACAAAGAGGCATTCTCGGCGAGTATTTTCTGGAAAGTTTACTCAATAACACATTGCCCCCCAACCACTACCAGATGCAGTACAAATTTCCCAACGGTGATGTTGTCGACGCGGCCATATTTGTCAAGGACAAGATTATCCCGGTCGATGCCAAATTCTCCTTGGAAAAATACAACCATATCATGGAAGAAAGAGACAAAATTCGTCGGGAAAAACTGGAAAAAGAATTCAAGCT
>JAHJAL010000045.1 GCA_018814055.1 Patescibacteria group bacterium | reverse complement strand
ATCAATATTTTAATCACAAAAAAAGCCACTTTTCTCATGTAAAGTGGCTTCAAAAATTCTTACCAAAAAATAATACTTCCCCTTATCTATCCATAGCATAAGGATAAACATCCTTATTTCTCAACTCTTGGATTTTTTTATTGATATAATACCCCAAAGTAACATGCAAACCATTTATCAGTTGAACACTATTGAGCTTTAAAGCATCCTGAAAAATTCTTTCATTCAACACACTCTTTCCCGGAAAACATACCCCCTCACCGAATTTATCCAGATTAACCGGTAATTTCTCTTTTAGCTCTTTGATATCACCTGCCAAACCAACCATTGGCTCCTCCCCAAAAGATTTATATATTTGACTAACCAAGGCCAAATACAAAGCAAAAAACATGGTTGAGTCCCTTCGGACAATATCAGCTTTTTTGAGTTGAGCTCTCTTCTCCTCTTGTTTTTGATAAAACCAATACTGATCTTTCAATTTATCCGCCCATTCCCAGTACTTTCGAAGCGAATATAGTTTATTTATTACTTCCTCAGTATTGTCTCTCTCTATTTGTGTTACAAAGCCTTTATTTTTTTTCATATCTTTCTCCACAATTGTTTCTAAAACCCCTCCACTACTAACCAATATAATAAATTTTGATTCAAAACACAAATATAGACTTGAAATATCAAAAAAAGAACATCATCATACGACGATATTCGACAGATACTTTACTCTCATATCAAACATATGACTTTTAATCTTCCACCAAATCAGGCCAACCAACTACACTAAAGTATCCATCATCATCAAACTCTACCTCAATTTCAACCAGCTTATCCTGATAATCACTCATATCGCCATCAAACCAGAAATAAGTATATGAAGTGTCCTCAGTGTCTATCAATTTGTAGTTTCCTCCGTACTCATTGTCTTCCTCAGCCTCCATCAATACACCACGATATACATGCTTTTTGTCATCATCCTCCTTGTCTTCGCCATCTTTATCGTCATCTTCTTTCGAATCCTGTAAATCATCATCAACTACAACCTCCTTCTTTGTGTCCTTCTTTACCTCAACATTATCCACATCATTATCATCCACATCATCTACGTTTTTATCGACATCAACTTTTTTGGTCTCTTTTTTTTGATCACTCTCCACTAAATTCTTTTCAAAATCCTCCATCGAATCCTGATAATCATTCACCTTTATCATTACCGAATTGTTTCTTTGTTGGTTTTGATACGCAATCACCACAATTACCACCGTCAAAACCACCAAAACCACATACAAAAAAATATTTATCTTTTTCATAATTATATAATTACCAATCTCTCATCTATATTTTACCATTACTGCCAATAACTATTAACCAAAATCCGCTACTTTCTGCCAATACTTATATAAAACCTTATTCAAACTGGCTATTCTTTGGCGCATATCCTCCCGAGATACTTCATCTTCAAATTTACCAAAATAATAATCCCAAATTTTTTCTTTGTCGGGATTATCGATCATATACTTTATATGTTTCCAGTGAAAACTTTGCAGAAATATCAATACAACCGGATTTTCCTTTCCCTGATAATCTGCCAATATTCCAATAATATGATTTGCCATAATCCGCTCCCGTAAATATATCTGCACCCACCACACCCAATTCTTCTTCGCGCAGGGATACATATGTCCCCATACCTCCAGCCATTCACTCGTCAACTCACCCGGACCATCCACCGAATATATCAATACCTGATGATCATTTTCCCACAAATCAATCACATTCTTCCACATGATCGTATCCGCCGCCGCCCAAGGGTGAATCTTTAGAACCTTTTTCGAAAACCCCTTCTTCAAATTCACTATCGCTTTCTTTGGCTTTTTGGTCGGCTCAAATTTATTCAAATCCCACGCCGGATCTTTACCATCACACGGATATTCCAAAATAATCACATCCGGACGATATTTCTTCACTGCCTCCGCTTGCCGTAAATCCAGCTCCATTGTCTCATTGCAATCTACTTGTATAAATTTCGGCTTCATAATGTTAACATAAACCAACTTATATCAAAGATATCATCCCAGACCCGAAGCGAGGTACGAGCGCTCGGGATCAGGGATCTCCGCCACCCTTCAATTGATTACCCCATATATTGCTCTCTTTTTCCCCATTATTCTCGCCCACCTCACATCACCATAACTCCAGTGCCAATACTCCCTCGGATAATTCACAAATCCAACTTCCTTCATAACCCTTTGCAACAATTCCCTATTTCTTTTAATATAATTTGGTAACTCGGTCTGCTTAGTCATCGAATTCTCAACAAAAGTAAGCTTTGATGACTCCATTGGCATCAACCGTTTATTTCTAACATCATACAAAGTCAAATCAATCGCACCACCAGTCAAATGACCAGATGCATTATTTCCTTTCCACGGATGAACAAATTTTTTCACCTCTT
>JAHJAL010000044.1 GCA_018814055.1 Patescibacteria group bacterium | reverse complement strand
CGACTCGGAGAATTTCTTCAAAGAACTCTATGCAAATATTACTTTTTGGGCACCCGAGCAAGAAGACAACCTGCTACTGGGTATGATCAAAAGCTTCACCAGCACGGATATCTACGCCAAAATCGGCCCAACCATCAGCAGTCTCGGTGATTACGATGAGCTAATCGGCATAAAATTCATCATCAATATGCTGATTGCCGCCTTTTTCTATACCTTACCAGCCGTTATAATTATTTTATTAGCCGTTATTATAGTGGCTCGTCACATTATCGTATTTGTACTTATTATCGTCGCGCCTATCGCCATTATGTTATTCTTTTTCCCTCCTTCCCGCGGCATCGGGCAAAAATGGCTCAGTTATTACCTGACCTGGATATTCCTCTTGCCCATCACTGTCTTTATCCTCGGCATCGCCAACCAAATTCTGGCCACCTTTTCAGAAAACGCAAATGGTGACCCGTTTTTGGGCAACATGGTCCAATACCTGGCCGGTATTTTCATCCTGATTTTCGCCATCCTCTTGCCGCTTTCTCTGACCAACTTTGGCAACATGCTGACCAATATGATCATGAGTCAAGTTATGTACGGCTATGGATTATTCGGAGCCCCCGTCGGCCGTCTCCTCGGCACAGCCGCCCCGTCTGCCTCCCAACCATTACTGGATAGCGGCCAACCCATCCCAACCACTCGATACATGGATGGAGAAGTGCCCCCATCGGGACAAGTTGGTGGGGAAGAAACCGACCAGCCGGAACCAACCCCATCTGCCGAACAAAAAGGCCGGGAATTATCCAGAAGATTAAACACCGCTGCCGACAGATATGATCAACAAGCAACTACACAACCCAGCCAGACACAACGAGCCATCGACAAAGGTACCGCCGACTACTTCCGAAAAATGAGTGAGTTCTCCAGAAGAATTGGCGAAAGCGCCGATCGTTACCGCCAGGAAGTTGGTTTGCCAACCACCATGGAATCTTTGGCCCAATTCCCCCCCTCCGGCAATTTTGCCCCCGGTGGCATAAACCTCGACGAACTTGACAAAGAAGAACAGGCCAAAACACAAGACGCGGCCAATTACATTGCCAAAACCAACCCCGAAGAATTCCAAGTTGATAAATATGCTGAAATGCTCAAAAACGTACCCGAATTCCAACCACAATATCAAGAATATACTGCAAAAATGGCTGCCGGCGACACCGAAGGCGCACTCACCACCCTGGCCAGCGTCCCGCAAATCAACGAAATCATCGCCAGTGACTTCGCCGGTTACAATAGTATCGCCCCCGCCTCCATGAAAATCGAAAACATCAAAGACGTTGCCTCAGTCGGCGGACTGCTCGCCAACAGCCAGAACAAAGCCAATGACTTTATCAAAAACAACAAAGATTTAAAAGTTGACTCCAGCACAGCCAAAGTCCTCCGCAACGCCACCAAAAACCCGGCCGCCTTACAAAAATTATTTGAAACCAATCCCGAATTCAAAGACTTTTCCGAATCCATCCAAAGCGATCCCCTCTCCACTCAAGTCGCCCTCACCCAAATCGCCGACCGTCTCGAAACTCCCACCGCTCCCCTAACCGGACAAACCGCCACCGGCGAGGCTATTTCCACCAACACACGCAATACCACCGCCGACGAAATTCCTGCCAATACCGGTGGAAATATCACAGTCAACCAACAACCCTCCGGCACCAATACTCCCCCTACCAACTTCCCCGATGTTTCCAGTGTAACCTCCACTCCCACCTCCGAATAAATTTTTCAATAATAATCATTTTTAAATAAATAAATATGGAAGAATTGTTTCACCCCACAATCATATTACACCCACTAACATTATTAGCCGACTCCCTCATTGATATCTATCAATATTGGGAAAATATCACCGAATGGTACAACCTGGCCACAAATCCTCTTGGAACAGTTGGTCAAAATATATGGGAACAAATAAAACTACAAGCGATAGACACCGCCTCCACATACTACACCCTATTCTATGCAAATATCATTTTACAAACCCTGAATATTGCTGTAACCACACTCGATTGGAGTTTAAATGTATCCATTAGCAATTCTATACTTGTACAAGGCTGGTCCAAATCTATTTTTGTAGTAAACCTCATGGCAATATTTTCACTTATCGCCCTCGCCTTTGCCAATGCCCTCCGACTAAATATAGAAACATACGAAATCAAAAAAACTCTTCCCTCGCTCATAATCGGATTTGTTCTTGCCAATCTCAGTCTTCTTCTTATAAACGCCCTGTTGGATTTTTCAGAAGTGTTATCAAGTGGCATAAAAGATATTTTTCATGGTGACAGTATAAATTTTGTCACCCAGTTGGCGCAAATGACCACCGGTGTCAAATATGAAATGGGTACCAATGGCCAAATCATTCCCATAGACGCCTCAAACAGCTTCCTACAACAACTGATAAACAACAACTGGATATATCAATACGATTTTTATACTCACGCCCTTTCCCTTAACCCCCTGGCCATCGTCGACCCCATCAAAATTCTAGCTACCGGCCTCATAGCCCTTACAGCCGTTTTTGTACCAACGATAATAATTTTAATAATTGCTTTAGTGGCCTTAGCCAGACACATTGCCATATTTATCTTCGTGGCCATAGCTCCTATCTCCATCATGCTCTATTCTTTTCCCGCCACCAAATCACATGGCCAAACACTAATACAACAACTTCTTATGTGGATCTTTCTCGCCCCCGCCATAATATTCTGTCTCGGACTATCCTCATTATTTGACCTTTCTGAATCAGCTGAGCCCCTGTTTCACAAAACAGCCAGTAGCTTCATGGATATCGCCTATGCCATTGAACCAAATGCCGATTTCGATAGAGTATTCCAACAATTCTTCCTCTTCGCAGCCGGCATAACTATTCTCATCGCCGCCCTCTATCTTCCCTTCCGCATCGGCGGTATCGGTCAAAGCATAATTAACGGCTTCGGTAACCTTTTCAAACGAGGTATTAATCTAGGCAAATTTGGCCTCAGTCTACCCGGCAAAGGAATTGACACTGCATACAAAACCGGAAGATTCGTCGCCGGTGATAAATTCTGGCCTGGCTTAACCCAACATCTCCCCAAACCACTCCAGGACATAATCGGTGAAGTCGGACGTCTCAGAGTTGCCAGCACCAAAAAATATGAGAAAGTATCCCGCGGCCGCATCATGACTGCCGCCGAAAAAAGAAGCGCTGTATGGCATAAAAAGCATGATCAAGCCAGAATCGCAGCTAATGAAGCTAAAGCCAAAGGTGATACAGACGAATACAAAAGGCAGATAGCCCTAGCCAAGGAATACGGCAACAAAGCTGAAAAAGAGGACAACACCATAGAAGAAGCCATGAGCAAATCTGCCTATGGGGTTCTAGTCGAGAAAGGCACCATTCCCCAAGTAGCCGAATTAATCAAAGGCCTCCAAAGCGGCAAAGAATGGGAAAAATTCAAAAACGGAGAAGCTGTCGATGGAACATATCTCGAAAAAGCCTCCAACTTCTTCCAGGTCCTTAGACGCTGGGCTAACTATCCAACTCAATTTCCAGACAAAGCCGACGACGCCAAAGCCATGCTAGACCAATGGGAATCTATGGGATTTGGCTTTGATGGATATCTAAACTTCCGATACTTGGGAGATTCATACAAAAAACCTTTTGAAAATCCCAAAAGCAATTTGCACCTAGCTGAAAGTGTATTACGCGACGGCGGACTGGAAGAAAACGAGATTCAAAAAATACGCACTGCCTCCACTCCTACCGAAATCAGCCAAATCATTGGCAGCCGAGAAATTAATCCTACCAGTCAATACGATATTTCCAAAGTATATAATGACGCCTCTATGGCTTCTCTCAATGACGTAGCCACCCACTACAACAGTGAAGTAACCAAAAGCATTGGTGCCAGCGTCAACAAATTCGCTAGCGTCCTCAATACCGCCTCTGACAAGATTCTCACCCAAGTCAATGACTCAATCAAAAGAAAAAACTATTCTGAGGCCATGGAAACTGCTCAACAGCACAACCTCACCCCTCTAGTAAATGCCATCAAAAACCTCCCCCGCGACTACTACGGTAAAGTCAGAGAAACATCCATGCAAAAATATACTCTTCAAAACTCCATCAACCAACTAATCACCGCCCAACAACATATAGACAGTAATATCAATCCAAACATCAATATTGCTAGTGTAATCGAAAAAACATACGGAAAGGATTCCCCAGAACAAAAAATAGCCAACAATCTACAATACCATGTTGATGTAATCAAAACATATAAAAATCACAATGCTATAAAGATGGATGTTAATGCTTCTTCAAATACCACAATTGAAGACAAAATAAGAACCATCATCAGCTCCAATAAAGCTGATGATAGCTATATTACTGAATCTATTCCCTACGAAAATATAGCCGCTGAAATAGTAAAACTCAGAAAAGATTACAATACTCGTGAGGGCAAAATGGGTCTATCACAACCCGAACAAGACAAAATTATGGACAAACTAAGATCCTTGGATACTGATTTTCAAATAATGAAACGTCGGATAAATTTGACTTACTAATACAATAGAATACAATCTCCCCATGCTCCAATTCAAAGTCCCCCAAAACATACGCATGCCCGATCAAATCATAGGTCCTCTGACCCTGGAGCAATTTCTGTATCTTTTGTTTGGTTCGGCCGGCATATATATGTCCTACCTATACTTTGGCTACGGCAACACCTTCTATATTATATCCATCCCCATCACCCTGGTCGCTATTGCCTTTGCTTTTGTACCGGTCAATGAGCAACCCTTTTCAAAATTTATCATGCATCTGTTTTTATACACAATAAGTCCCAAAGTACTGACCTGGCAGCAATTTCCACCACCCACCTTTCAGATTCGTACCGAATCCAAACAGGACAAACTAAAAGAAAAGGAAGAGCTCAAGCACCCCACCGAAATCAAATCTCAATTGCAGCAACTATCTTTGATCCTCGACACCCAAATCACTCCCGAAACCACCATCCGCGAAAAAATGGCCGAAGTCAAAGAACAGGATATCGCCAAACAGGAACTAATATCACGACAAGACAAAAAAGAAGAAGCCAAATCCGGCACCGCCCTCCCCAGCAAATTGGACCAGATCCCAACCCCGGCCGACGGACCCGCAACCGCCGAAACCACAAAACCTTCTTCCAGTATTGGCGGCATACTGACCGGCCTCTTCAAATCCAAACCCCCGGCCGAACAAAACACCCAGGCCTTGGCGGAAAAAGAAAAAGCCAAACAGGCCGCCATCCAAGCTATAATAAATGAGACACAGAAAAAGTAAACTTACGTAAACCGTATCAAACATCCACAAATACTATCAAACTTTTCATCTCGTCATTAGTAATTAGTAATTCGTAATTCGTAATTTTTTTCCATGAAACCAAAACTCAAAAAAAGTAAATCCAATCCCAAAAGTGCCACCCAAAAGCACTTACCCTTTCACGAAATCAGAGACGGGCTGATCATCATGAAAGATGGAAGTCTACGCAGTGTATTATATACCTCAGCCATCAATTTCGATCTCAAATCCAACCAGGAACAAAATGCCATAATTTACCAGTACCAGAATTTTCTCAACTCCCTTCCCTTCCCCATCCAAATCATCATCCAATCCAAAAAACTCGACCTGTCCGAATACATCGCCAAACTCAAAGACCTCGAGACCAAGCAAGTCAACGACCTGTTGCGCCTGCAGATGAGTGAGTACATCTCATTTATCCAACGGCTGATGAAAGTCACCAATATTATGGAAAAAAAGTTCTATGTCGTCATCACCTACTACCCCCCCGATGTCGCCACCAGAACCATCTGGCAAAAAATATTTCCCCCCAAAGAAGATTTTATCGTCAAAGAAACCGATTTCTCCAAAGCCAAAGAAAAAATCTCCGAACGTATCAACCTGGTCTCAAACGGCCTGGCATCCATGGGTCTACGAGCCGTTTCGCTTACCACCCAGGAAGTAGCCGAACTTATGTATGTCCACT
>JAHJAL010000043.1 GCA_018814055.1 Patescibacteria group bacterium | reverse complement strand
ATGTCCATCTTCGACATTTTTCGCAAAAAATCTACTCAGCCACCGGTTGTTTTGTTAATACTCGACGGTTGGGGTTACGCGCATGCCTGGGGAGGCAATGCGATCAGCATGGCGGATACTCCAAATTTTGAGAAATTATTTACTAGATACCCACACTTTTTGTTAGAGGCCGCTGAGGAAGCGGTTGGTCTACCGGCTAGTTTGCCGGGTAATTCGGAGGTGGGCCATGTGGCGATCGGGGCGGGGAAAATAATTCATCAACACCTAACCTTGATTGAAAACGCTATCAAAGATGGATCTTTTTTCCAAAATGAGGCAATTTTGAAAGGCATACAAACTGCCAAGGAAAGAGATAGCAAGTTACACATATGGGGCATGCTATCGACGGGTACAATGGTACATGGCAGTATTAATCATGTTTACAATATTGTGAAGATGGCCAAGGATCATGGGTTGGATGAAGTGTATATTCATGGTTTTTCTGACGGCCGCGATGCTCCGCAAAGAGAGGGGTTCGAAGAAACTTATCGTTTCAATCAGAAGCTGAAGGAGTTGGGTGTGGGTAAAATTGCGACGATAACCGGCCGGTATTATGCGATGGATAGAAACAAGAGGTATGAACGGACCGAGAAAACTTACAAGGCGATGGTATTGGGCGAAGGCAAAAAGTTCAAAAGCGCGGATGAGGTGTTTACTCAAAATTATTCCAATGATGTGACAGATGAATACATTTTGCCGTCAGTGATTGTTGATGAAAACGGTGAGCCGACCGCCAAAATCGAGACTGATGACGTGGTGATATTCGCTAATTTCCGGGCTGATAGGACCAGACAAATCAGTAAAGCATTTTGCAGTGAAAATTATACCGGATTCAAACGGGAGAATTGGCCCAAGATTTATTTTGTATCGATGGCATACTATTCTCCCAATTTACCGCCCAATATTGCATTTTCGATCAAGCCGGGTGGCGAGTGTCTGGCGGAAGCGATCTCCAACGCGGGACTGACTCAATACCACTTGGCTGAAACTCAGAAATACCCGCACGTAACGTTTTTTATCAACGGAGGCAAGGAAAATCCATTCCCCAAAGAAGAGCGGCAATTGGTACAATCGATTGAAGGAATAACCTACGATCGGGCCCCGAGAATGAGTATTGATGAGGTGGCACCGATTTTGTCAAAGAAAATCAACGCCAGGGCTTACGACGCCTATATATGCAACTTTGCCAATCCGGATATGACCGGTCATACTGGTGATTTATCGGCGACAATCGAGGGTTGCGAGGCGACGGATGAGGGGATTGATGAGGTCTGGCAGGCGGTGAAAGTTCGCGGGGGAACATTGATTGTAACGGCTGATCATGGCAACGCGGAAGAAATGGTGGATATTCAAACCGGGCGGCCCAATCCGGAACATACGCGCAACAAGGTACCGATGATTGTGGCCGATGCCCAGGAAAAATTTGTACCAAATGATGAATTGGACAAAGATTATGTGATGGGATTGCGCGATGTGGCCCCGACTATGCTGCACATCCTGGGAGTGGAGGCCGGAGAAGGGATGACGGGCAAAAGCCTTGTCAAAAGGAAAGATGCGGGGTAGAATACGTTTGTCTTTGATTTAATTTAGTAGTAGTGAACTGATAGTACAAAAACTATCAGTTTTGTTTAATAGGTAGATCTTATGGATAATTTGGAATTTTTTGGTGTAACAAAAGATAGTGCAGATAAATTGCCGCAAAATGACCGTTTAAAGCCAATAAAAATTACAGAAATATGGGTAATAGATGATGGAGACGATAATCTCCACCCAGTTTGTAGATTAAATGATCTGATATCTTCAAAACATAAAATACCAAAAGCCAGGATAATGACTTTTGAAAAAGCAAAAGATGCTTATCGGGAAATATCAGCCAGAAAAAATGATGATTTTCCTAGTCATATTATTCTAGATGGCCTTTTATTGAAAGATGGCGGGTTTTTTCAGGATGGCAAATATTTTGCAGGAATATTAGGAGAAGAATACCCGAAAAATCGGGGAAATATGTGCATTATTGGTAATAGTGCCTACGAAAAATGGAACGAAGATTGTCTGGAAGAAGGATTGATAGATTACGCAGGCAATGGAAACAAGTTTATCGGCGCGTATCTCGAAAAGATATATCAGTCCCAAAAGTACCTTGAATAAAAAGACGCTATAAATTATAATGGTAAATGCAGCCGCCAAAATCCCCCTTATGGCGGTTGCATTTTTTTACTGCTAATTAATCACGCCCTGTAATTTTTCTGAGAGTTCCGGTAATTTTTCTATGTATTCCAGTGATTTCTGTTTGGCTAGAGTCGGTAAGGAGAGATCAAGGTAGGTTTGGATTTCCAAGAGGGCGGTATTTTCGGTCAATTGAATCTTGTTGGCGGTGGAAGCGAGGGTAGAGGCGATAGATAAGTCAAATGAATTGTAAGCGGTGATGGCAAGTTTTTGATACATGCCCAGTTGGTTGATATCATAACCTAATTGGACAGCTTGTTGGATGTATTCTTGCCCTTTGGTATTTTCTCCGCGCAGAAACGCTATTTTGGCAAAGTGAAAGTAGGTTTCGCCTATATCGGGATTTAAATCCTGGGCCAGTTCGAACTGCTCTTGCGCTTTATCCAATAATCCCAGGTCAATGTACATGTTTCCCCAATTATAATGCAGCCCCAAACGGTTGGGAGATAATTCTTTGGCTTCCTGAAGACTTTCTTCGGCCAAAGTCAGTTTGGTGGGGTCGGTTTTGGACCAATGGCCATAGACCAGGCCAAGAGATAGATAGTTTTTGTAATTGTTGGGATTTATTTTGATGGCCGTTTGGATCTGATCGATAGCATTTTGGTAGTGCCCACTGACCTGTTCCGGCTGATTGTAGTCAATTTGGGCGAGATACATGTCGGAAAGTTTCATGTGGGAGTATTCGTAATAAGGTGTTAGTTCGAGGGCGTTTTGAGCTTTGGTGGTTTTGGTATCGGTACTGGCCTTGGGATTATAATTGACGGTTACATATTCTATGTCGGCAACCAGCGGGGCATAAGCAAGATAATAGATGGCGACAATACCGGCAACGGCTACCAAAGTTACCAGTATTTGTTTGAAGATACTGATATTGGCGGCTATTTTTTCTCTTTGATTATCGATACTGCTGACGGCGGCCATGGATAAGCCAATAAAACCATAGAAATATACCCAGGTAATGATGGTGTCGATATTGAAAATTGACTGGCAGAAATACCCCAACAAAGCAGTGGCCAAAATGAGATATAGTATTTTTTGGTCGGGCTCTGCTTGTTCGGGGATTTTTCGGAAAAGATAGACAATGGTGGAAAAAATTAACAATAGGAATACGACAATTCCCAGCAGGCCGTGAGAAACACCATAGTCAAGAATCATATTGTGGGGGTAATTGGAATACCGGTCGTCTTCCGAGCGGCCGTCCATATAGTTGGGATAGTTGAGATTGAAATGATAATAATAACTGGTCAAACCCGTTCCTAAAAGCGGATTTTCTTTGATGGCTTGGCCGGCGATTTTCCACATCTCGAGCCGGTCCTTGCCGGTACCTTCATCAATTTGAGTTAGTTCTGATAAACGATTGATGTACCGATTGCCGGAAAACATATCGGCAAAACCGGGGAAGATGTTCAAAGAGGCGATAAAAAGAATAAATATTATATATACTGCTGACAAGCCGACGGCCCACTTTTTTTGATTGTGAAAGTAGAAATAACCGACAAATAAAATGAACAGTTCTACAAATAACCCCACGTAAGCGGCTCTGGTCCAGGTATAAACCAGAGTCAAAATTTGTAAACCAAAGAAGGTAAACAATAGGTATCTGGTCGGGTTTTTTTGTTTGACGGCCAGATAAAAGCAGATGGGAATAGTGAATAGCAGATAAGCGCCCAAGTAGGCCGGATTGCCGGTGGTACCAAAGATTCTTTCGGCGGCATTTACTTCTTTCCAATTGTTGCTGTCAAGACCAAATTTTTGGGCCAGGGCGTAAATTACCACAATCACCGAACCGGCCAGAATCGCCCAGAGTATATGCTCCAGTTTTTTTCTACTGTCGACATATAGATAAACCAGGATGCCGAAAACTATGAGAAAGGTTAAAGGAACCAGACCATCCATCCGAAGATGAATGCCCCATAAACTTACCTGGGGGGCGATGGCAAAAATGGTGGAGCCAAGACCTACCAGCCAAAACAAGGGGAGCAGCCAGAAAACAATGGGAAATTTGATTTTTTGCGGCTGATAAATTACTTTGGCGGTGGTCAGGCCGACCAAGACCAGGGCGCAAAGACGGAATATGAAGTGTTTCTCGATTGTAAAGGCGTTGTGAATTTCTGTAGTGTAGTATGATGGCACCAGTATCAAGGCCGCCATGATGAAAAAAGCAATGAAATAACCGAGATAGTTGGTTTTGGAAGTCATAGTGATTATGAGATTATTGGTATAATGTGGGATAATAGATGTATATGAATTCTCTCAAGAAATCTATATTGATAATATCCGACTTGTTGATGGCTTTTGTCTCGCTCTGGCTGGCGTTGTGGATTAGGTATAGCTTGATAAATCAGGTGGACTATAATTATTGGGAACATGCCTGGATATTTCTGCCGGTGTTTTTGTTGTGGCTGGTGGTGTATTTTATCAATGATTTGTATGATTACACCAGGTTTTCGGACAACCAGCAGCTGGTATATTCTGTCTTGCGTTCGGCGATCTACAATTTCTTGATTACGGTCGTATTCTTCTATATCATACCAAAACTACTTATCACACCGAAAACTATTCTGGTTTTTCTGGTTTGTATATCTTCAGTATTGATCATGGCCGGCCGTTATGTTTTCAACCGGATATTTGTCCACGAGAAACTTCTCAAGCGGCTTTTGGTCATTGGCAACGACAAGATTCATACCCAACTGGCAATGACGATTAAGAAAAATATATCATACGGCTACCTTTTCATCGGGTTGGTAATGACCAATCCGGGGCGACGGACTAAATTCAAGACCATAGGTAAAATTGCCAATCTAACCAAGATTATAAAAAAGCGGAGGATTGATAGCATTGCGATTGATGTTAATTCTTTTCGGCAAAATGATGAGGTCTTCAAAATTGTTTCTGATGCCTGTATTAGCCGGCATATTGAAGTGGTGGACGTGAATTATCTGTATGAAAATCTGACGGGCAAAGTCATGCTGGAAAATTTGAGCCAGATTTGGTTTACCAATTTCAACCGTTCGGCCAATAAATTTAGTTTTTTTGTCAAAAGGTTTATTGATGTTGTTTTATCAATTATCGGGTTATTATTTTTTATTATTCTCTCCCCTATTTTATACCTGGCGGTCAGGCTTGATTCGCCGGGGAGTTTTTTGTTTGCGCAGGAACGGATAGGAGCTAATAATAAAATATTCAAAATTTACAAGATTCGGTCGATGACGATGCGGGCATGTCGTGATCTGAAATCAAAATGGAATCAAACGCGTGACAAGCGGGTAACAGTGGCCGGCCGGTTTTTGCGGATGTCGGGTTTGGATGAGCTGCCCCAATGCTGGAATATTTTGAAAGGTGAAATGAGCATCGTCGGTCCCCGCCCGGAACGGCCGATATATATTGAAAAATTAGATAAACGACAAAAACTTTATTACAAAAGGCACCTGGTCAAACCGGGGCTGACGGGTTGGGCGCAGGTGATGGCCAACTACGGCGGTAGTTTTGCTGACGCGGATGAAAAACTGCAGTATGATTTGTACTATATAAAAAACCGGTCGATTTTTCTCGACCTAGTAATTATATTGAAGACGGTTAGGCGGTTGTTTGAGAGCCGAGGGGGGTATTAGGAAAGTGATTTTACGACCGTTTCGGCTTCCGTTTCTTTGCCGGTCAGAATTGGAATCCGGATGGTATAGTATTGGCGGGAATAGCGGTTTGGGGCGGAATAAGTGATCTCAAGCAGATTGATTTTGCCGAAACTGGTTCCGACTTTTTCCAGGCGGGCCCCCCAACCGGTCCAGACATGGAGTTGGTTGTTGAGGATTAATCCGCGGGGGTTGATGCGGCAAAATAGGTCGGGGCTGTTTTGCCAATTATCAATTGAACGTTGTTTGAGCCAGACGACTCCGGCAATGGGAATGTTTATTCCCAAAAGAACGAGGGTTACAATCCAGCCAACTTCCGGGTCGGCAATCCAGAAAATAGCGCCAAACATAACGGTAAAAAATAGCACAATTAATTGCGTGCCTCTTTGTTCATTGGCGCGAAAAATCTTTTCATCACCAATAAATCGCTGCCACTCATTGGAAGTGTATTGCCAATAGACTATTTGATCCTGTCCGGAGATAATCTGGTCAAAAACACGGGCACGTTGGTAAAAAAGCAGGGCGACAATTGGCCCGGTGATGGTGAGTAATGCTCCCAGCATAATCAGTGCTCCCCCGCCTTCATAGATATCAACCGGTAAATATATCACAATCAAAATCATCAATATACCTCCAAATCCCGTCGCTAGACT
>JAHJAL010000042.1 GCA_018814055.1 Patescibacteria group bacterium | reverse complement strand
TTCATTGTTAATTTTTACTATCTTTTAGTAATCCTTTTTTTGTGATATCACTTTGGTGGTCGTTTCTGACGTGGGGAACAACTTCGTCTTTTTGGATCAGGCCGTCACGGAGGCGAATGATGCGTTTGGAACAGTTGGCGATATCTTCCTCGTGGGTAACCAGCAGTATGGTGTTGCCGGAATTGTTGATTTGTTCAAATAGATCGATAATTTCGACTTCGGTTTTGGAGTCGAGATTGCCGGTTGGTTCGTCGGCAAAGATAATATCCGGGTCATTTACTATGGCACGGGCAATAGCGACACGTTGTTGTTGCCCGCCGGAAAGTTCGTTGGACAGGTGATCGATACGGTTAGATAATCCTACTTTTTTTAAGGCCTCAAAAGCTCTTTCTTTGCGTTCTTTGGTGGGTATACCGGCGTAAATCAAGGGTAGTTCGACGTTATCAAGAGCGGTAGTACGGGCTAATAGGTTGTATGATTGAAAAATAAAACCTATTTTTTGGTTTCTGATGGTTGCCAGGTCATTGTCGTTTAATTTGGTGGTATCATGTCCGAGGAATTTATAAGTTCCACCGGTGGGCCGGTCAAGAAAACCAATAATATTCATAAGAGTCGATTTACCGGATCCGGAAGGACCCATGATGGCGACGTATTCACCTTTGTAGATGGTTAGATCAATGCCTTTTAAAACCTTGACAATCAGCCTGCCAAGGTAATAATTTTTGACAATATTTTCGAGTTGGATGATGGGAGTCATGAATAATTATTCATTTTTTAGGATAATGATGTTTTCTTCGCCGGAGAGACCGCTTTTTATCTCAGTGTGGGTGTTGGCTCGTAGGCCGGTGGTAACAGTTGATTTTTCGACGGAGAGAGTGGTCTCGTCGGTAAGAATTTCGACGAAGTATTGGCTGCCATCTTTTTTGACGGCTTGGTTGGGGACGGCGATGACATCTTTGGCTTCGGCAGTGATGATTTCGATATTGGCAGTCATGCCGGGTTTGATTTTGGGATCTTCAGTATCGAGGATGACTTTGGTGTTGTAATAAACTACTCCTTGCAAGACGGTGGACGCGGGATCAATTTCAACTACTTCTCCGGTGAATTTGTCATCTTTGGTGAAAGCGTCGAAATCAATAATTGTTTTATCGCCGATCTTGATTTTGTTGATGTCTGTTTCGGCAATTTCGGCATTGATTTCGTATTTGGCATCGGAGTGCATTTGGATAATCGGGTTGGCGCTAGATGATTGTTCTCCTTCGGACACGTTGACTTGAGTGATAATGCCGTTGGATGGGGCGATTATCTGTTGGTTGGCAATTTGGGTTTGGATAACTTTGACGGCAGCTTGGGTTTGGGCGACTTGGGCTTGGGCAACAGCAATAGCGGCGGATGTTGGTCCGGCTTTGATAAGATCAAGTTGTTTTTGCTGGATTTTGAGCTGATCTTCAGCATTGGTGATTTGATCTTGGGCATCTTGCAGTTTTTTGTTGCTGGTGATTTTGATTGATTCGATGTTTTCTTCGGCAGTTTGAATTTGGTTTTGATAACTAGTGACTTGGTTTTGAGCGTTGTCGACAGATATCTGGTTGTTGATGTTGGTATTGTCGATAGAGTTTTTGAGATTTTGAGTATTGGTCAGATTGGAATTATGACTGGCTTCATTGGCCGACTGGCGGCTTTTGAGGGAGGACAGATCGGTAGAGGTAAAAATGTATTGAGCGCTTTCCATATATAACATGGAATTGGTGTTGTTGAGAATTTGGGTGATGTTGTCCAGATAGAGCAACATGTCACTGATGGCTTGTTGGTTATCACTAACGGTCCGGGTGATAAGCGCTTGATTGTAGCTGGTTTGGGCGTTTTGTCTAACAAATGGGGTTTGTTTTCGCAAGTTGTCGGTTTGAACCATGCGGCCAAAATCCAGATCTTTGAATATTTCATACCAGGTGTTGTTGTCGTAGACGTTTTCGATGTTGGTTTTAACTGATTGCTCACTGATTAGTATGATATTGAGTTGATTGAGATTGCTATCTATGGTGTTGATGAGGTTTTGGTCAGTTTGATTTTGGATATTATTGAGGTTGGTCAAGGCATCGGCCAGGAGTTTTTGGGTGTTGGATAAGTTGGTTTCGGCGGTTTTGAGGTCATTGGCTATCTGATTTTTGGTGAGTTGGTAATTTATTTGGGCAGTAGATAGGTTGGATTGGGCGGTATCGATATTGGTTTCGGCGACGGATATTTCTTCGGGCCGGCTACCTTCTAATACTTGGGATAATTGGGCTTGGGCGACTGAAACGCTGGCTTGGGATTGGGCTAGCTGACTGTTTAATTCTGAAGTATCTAAACTGGCCAATACATCACCTTTGTAAATTTGATCTGAGATTTCGACATTTATAGAGGTAATGGTGCCGGCTGATTTGAAATTGAGGTTGATTTCTGCGGATGGTTTGATGGTGCCCGTGACTTCCACGCTTTGGGTGATATCCTGCCTAGTAGCAATTTCAGTGATGTATGGATTTTCGAGTGGCTTGGTGTAATAACCATAGGCAATTCCCCCGCCGATGAGGACGAGGATAACGATTAACCAGACCCACCAGTATGATTTCTTGCGTGGTTTGAGAAATTCGGGTGATTCGGATTGATTTTCTTCTTTTTCGTTTTTGAACATGGGGGTAAAAAACATTAAAAAACACTTAAAAACATTGAAAAACAATTTTCTAAATAAGGTTACATATGTTTTTCAGGATTTTTCAAAGTTTTTAAACGTTTTATTTTAGTTTTTTCTCAAGTGTGGCAAGTTCTTTGGTGAGGGTTTTGAGCATGGTGGAAACGTCGGATGATTTCAATACTACTATACTGTTTAATTGGGAGTTTTTGAAGACGATAAACTGGTCCCCGGTTTTGATACCAAGTTGCTTTCTGAGTTTTGACGGGATGACGATTTGGCCTTTGGGGCCGATGGTAGTGGTGCCGTAGCAAGTGATTTTTTTGCGCATAGCGAAATAAATTACTAATTACGAGTGAGAAGAAGTAAGAAATGTAATACGAGTATATAATATTATTGGTTAGAGATGGTTGTCAATGACTAAATATCAGAAAAACAGCTAGTGGTGGCTGTTTTTGAGTTGGAAAATATTATTTTTAAATTGTGTTGATTATTGACGTTTGTGATTATTGTTATGTAGCATTTCGGCCTGCTTGATCACGTCAGAAAAAGTTTTATGTATATCATTATTATTTCCTTGATTGTGATATTTTTTGGAGATGTCTAGGCATAAATTATACAATATTGTGGTTTTATCTTGTGATTTGTTGGGTCTAAAAGTGCTAACCGTGCCGGTATTCTTTTTTTGATTGCATGATCGTTTGCTTACTGAAAAATCGCCAAATAGAGTAGAGAATATAATTGTGTCATTTTCTTCTTTTTGATCGATCACGCATGTTTTGAATTTAAGGTAATCTATGAAATTGGTAATATTGCTTTCAAATTTGTTGGCAATTAATTTATTGAGTTGTGGTTTTATATTGATATTGTCTTGGTGCAGATGATATAGGTCACGAAGCTCTTTTTCGATGATTTCTTCTTGTTCTTTGATGCCATTGACGGTTTGGATGATATCTGGGTATGAATAATTATCAGACTTTAATCCTATAAGAGTTGTTCTAATTGAAGATATTTTGAGTCTCTCTTTGAAGTTTTCGGGTAACACTTTGTATATATCGCCAGGATTATTTTTGAGGGTATGGGATAAAGAGGGATTATTTTCTTTTATTTTCATAGTGTTGTTTGAAAAATTAGTAACAACAAATAATTTATTTGATGTTAATATATTTGTTCTTATTTGTCAAGGTTGTTTTTACATATTGTTAGATAAAATAAGAATTCAGTGTTACCTTTGGGGCCTTTGATGGGGGAGGTGGCTTGGTTGATGATTTGGAAGTTGTTGTCGTGGCAAAAATTTTCGAAGTTTTTGATGATTAGCTGGTGGATTTTAGGGTCGCGGATGACGCCTTTTTTGAGGTATTTTCTGGGAGATTCGAATTGGGGTTTTAAGAGACATATAATTTCTAAGGAGCTACCTCCCCGGAGGCGGCCTAACGGTCTTTCTGTCCCTCCTATACTAGGAGGGGAATCATATTCTGGTAATAATTTTTTTAGGTGTTGGAGAATGATAGTTAGGGAGATAAAAGAGACGTCGATGGTAACGAGATCTATTTTGGCAGGGAGATTTTTCAGCAATCTGAAGTTTTGTTGTTCGGTGGATATAACTCGGGGGTCGCTTTTGAGTTTTTCGGCGAGTTGGGATGTGCCGACGTCGATGGCGTGGATTTTGGTGGCGCCATGTTGCAGGAGGCAGTCGGTGAAGCCGCCGGTGGAGGCGCCGATGTCCATACAGGTGAGGTCGGTGGGATCGATTTGAAACTTTTTTAGGGCATGTTCGAGCTTGAGACCGCCGCGACTGACGTATTTCAAGGGTTCTTTGATGACTATATTGTCAGACGGTTTAACCATTTGGGCTGGGGTGACTGCACGTTGTTCGTTGATAAATACCTGACCGGCGCGGACCAATATTTGGGCTTTGCTGCGGGAAGGGACTAGGTTGCGTTCAACTAGAGAGAGATCGAGGCGGGTTTTTTTCATGAAATTACTAATTACTAGGGGATATAGGAGATATTAGCGTTGACGAGAAATACGCTGTTTTCAATTGGATTATATGGTAAATAACAAATAAATAAAAGAAAAGAAACGTTTAAAAGTAAACGTTTCTATGGTGGGTGTAGTAAATATTGGATTTAGGCGGCTAGGAAGTGGGTGGTTTTGGCAGTTTTTCGATTGGATTTGTCGGTGACTTCGGTGGTGACGGCGAAATAGTTGGTGTTGTGTTCTTTGAAAAATTTGGGGTTGATATTTCTGATAGTGCTTGGTTTGTCATGGAGTGAATCAGGGAATACAGTTTGACCATCGAAGGAAATGTTTTTGAAATATGAAGTGACTTTTCCTCCATCAGTTTGTGGGACAAAATACTCGGCATTATCCTTGATAGTAATTTCGGTGTCATCCCAAAGGTGGTTGAAGTTGTAGCGGGCGACTTGGAGAGTTTCTGGTTGGACACTGATAACATTATTTTGTTTTATGCCTGAATTGGTGTCAACTTGAGGTGGGGCGGATGGATATCTATGGGGAATGTAGCCATATTTAGCATAATAATTGTCTGTGATTACTTTGCCTATGCTATTTAGATTTCCTACAAGTTTTTTGGCGGCGTTGTGTTTGGCTACATACACGTTCCAATCAGATGTGTCCTGCGTACCATAGAATCCAGATATGTCCAGGGAAGTATCACTGGCTGTGCCTGCTACTATGTTTATATCAAGTTTTTCACGGGTGGCTAGACTATTAAATTCGTATTGAATAACTGCTCTTTTGGTGCTTTTTTGATAGTGAATGTCGGGTATGTCATGATTGAAATCAAAAACGTCAGTAATAATGTTCTCGATTTGTCCGGTATTAATGATAGTTCGATCTTTTTCTTTGATGCTAGTTTTTAGGACAATGTCATAGCTGGCGATAATCATGTTGCCAATATCGTGACCGGTGCCGGGATTGAACATTTCATTGTTTTGGTTGTTTTTTTCTTGTATTGCTTGGGCAAAAGAGGGTTCATTGTTGTTAAAGAGGACTGTATATCCAAAATATCTACAGACTTTTCCAACCATGGTCGCGACTTCGTTGTCGTCTGAATTGATGGTAAAACAAATGCTATTTCGATAGTCTCGGTCGTTGATATCGAGATTGAAATATGGGAATTTCGTTTCACCATCTTCAAAGGGCTGGTATT
Organism: Patescibacteria group bacterium; assembly: GCA_018814055.1. Lineage (GTDB taxonomy): Bacteria > Patescibacteriota > JAHJAL01 > JAHJAL01 > JAHJAL01 > JAHJAL01. Next base: position 4,131 of record JAHJAL010000042.1, on the reverse strand, counting down.
TTTGCATTTCTTCTTCAAGCTCTTTTTCTAGGTCTTCTATGTCATCCGCCTTAGCTTCTTGAGCTAGAGACTTGAGCCCAAGGTATGTTCCGACCGTGCCGATACCTACATCTTTGGCAAGTTTGAGGAATTTTCTTCGGTCGATAGGGGCATTTTTCTGTGTTTCAATATAGTGTGATAATTTTTCCAGGAAAGATAATTGTTCTTTTTCTGATGGGATATTATTGTGTTCACTTGGTCTGTTTTTCATATTTTTCGATTTGGTTATTTTATCACTGTTATTTTAAGCATATTTTAGGAAAAAAGCAAGGGTATTTGGTGGTTTTGGGGGCGATGAATTATAATTAGTGAGGAAATATTATTAATTATCAAGATATATGTCAGGACATAGCAAGTGGTCAACTATCAAGCGGAAGAAGGGGGTGGCGGATGCGAAGCGAGGGCAGATTTTTACCAAATTGGCCAAGATGGTGACTTTGGCGGCGAGAGAGGGGGGTAGTGATGTGGAAATGAATTTCAAGTTGAAGCTAGCAATAGACAAGGCCAAGCAGGCCAATATGCCTTCTGATAATATCAAGCGGGCGATTGAGCGGGGGTCGGGCGTGGGCAAAGACGTGGCCCAGATTGAAGAGGTGACATATGAAATATTTGGGCCGGAGGGGTCGGCGATGTTGGTGACTTGTTTGACGGACAATAGAAATCGGGCGTTGAGTGAACTCAAAGGAGTGTTTTCCAAATTGGGGGGAGCGCTGGGTTCGGTAGCTTGGATGTTTGAGCCCAAGGGATTGGCGGTGGTAAAGAAGAAATCGGGAGTTGACTGGGAAAGTATGCAAGTAGAAGCGATTGATTATGGGGCGGAAGATTTTGGTGAAGAAGATGATGTGGTGGAGTTTTATTCGGCGATAGTTGATTTGAAGAAATTGAAGGATTGGTTGGAGAGCAGAGGCTTGGAGATTGAAGCGGCGGAATTGGTGAATATGCCGAAAAACAAAGTAACAGTATCAGACAAAGACAAGAAAGAGAAGGTAATTAATTTTATTGAGACGCTTGAGGAGCTGGATGATGTGGACAAGGTGGAGATGAATGTGGACTTTGTGGATTAAAACATTGTTTATGATTATTTTTGGAATTGATCCGGGGTTGGCGACGACAGGGTATGGGGTGGTTGAACCGGAAGACGTTGGATACAAAGTGTTGGATTATGGGGTGATTAGTACTAGTCCAAAGATGGATACGAAGGACAGGTTGGGGGAGATTTATGATGGATTGCAGGAGTTGATTGAAAAATATGAGCCGGGAGTGATGGGAGTCGAGAGTTTGTTTTTTTGTAACAATCAGAAGACGGCGATGGCGGTGGGACAGGCGAGAGGGGTGGTACTATTGGCCGGGCAGAGGGCGAATTTGAGGATATTGGAATTTACACCGATGCAAATCAAGCGAGCGGTAAGCGGGTATGGAGCGGCCCCAAAAAATCAGGTACAATACATGGTAAAGGAACTTTTTGATTTATCGGAAGTGCCGAGTCCGGATGATGCGGCGGATGCGTTGGCGGTTTGTTATTGTTGCGGGAGTAACATTAAATAGAAATAAACATTATCAAATCTTCTCAAACATTATCAAACATTCCCAAACAATACTAAATTAATTTCTTAGACTAATTGTTTGATGATTTTTGAGAAGACTTGATAATGTTTGAGAATTTTTATGCCTAGAAAAGTAAACAATATTTTGTTTGTGGTGTCGGAGTGTGTACCGTTTGCCAAGGCGGGGGGAATAGCTGATGTGGCCGGTGCATTGCCAGCAGTTTTGAAGAAAAGAGGTTACGATATCCGAATTTTTATGCCGATGTATGGCTTGATCAATTGGGATGATTTTGAATTGGAAAAGGTGGCGGAGGGAATCGTTGACAAAGTGGGGCGTAAAGAGTATAAATTTGACGTATATCGCACCGTATCTTATGAGGGGGTGGAGGTGTATTTTTTGCACAATCATAAGTTGTATGGTTCCAGGAAAGACGTTTACGGGTACGATGATGATAATTTGCGGTTTTATATGCTGGATCGGGGAGCGTTACAGTTTTTGAACCACATTGATTGGCGACCGGAAGTCATACATTGCAATGATTGGCATTCGGGATTGATCCCGTATTTTTTGAATTATGATGATGAGTATAGCGCGATTGATGATATTGCCACGCTTTATACGATACATAATTTGTCGTATCAAAAAGCAATAGTGCCGGAGTATGATCAGCGCTATGGCCAGGATGATGGTGAAGAGTATGTTGAGCCAAATTTGGCGGGAGTGCGAAAGGCAAATTTTGCCAAAAGAGGAATAATCAATGCGGATATGATCAATGCGGTTAGTGAACAATACGCGGGTGAGATAATGACGGAAGAATTTGGTATGGGGCTGGAGAAAATAATCAAAGGTAGAAAGAACGATTTGTGGGGGATTTTGAATGGAATTGATTATTTCAAGTTTGATCCGGCGACCGATGGGTATTTACAAGTGAATTATGATGAACATAGTTTGGACAAGAAGTATGAGAATAAGAGATTTTTGCAGAAGAAATTTAAGTTACCGGTTGATGATAATGTGGCATTGTTTGGGATTGCCAGTCGTTTGGCGGGACACAAGGGATTTGATTTGGTAAGTGGGGTGGTGAAGGTGCTTCTTGGAATGCCGATACAGATGGTGGTGGTCGGTAGCGGTGAACGGCAATATATGAAGCTTTTTGAAAAATTGGCTAAGAAATATCCCAAAAAGTTGGCAGCTCATTTGGAGTTTGATGAGGAGGTGGCCAGTTGGATATACGCGGGGAGTGATATGTATTTGATGCCGTCCAAATTTGAACCATGTGGTTTGAGTCAGTTGATTGCGCTTCGATATGGCTCAGTGCCGATTGTGCACAAAGTGGGTGGTTTATCAGATACGATTCGGGATTTTGATGTAGTGAGTCGTGAGGGAAATGGTTTTGTATTTGATGATTATCATGAGCTGAATTTCTATGGGGCGATTGTACGGGCGTTGGAGCATTACAAGAATAAGGATGTTTGGGTACCGTTGGTAAAAAGTATAATGCAGGAGAGGTTTTCTTGGGAGAAATCGATTGATGAGTATGAGAAGGTATATCGGAAGGCGGTTGATAGGAGGAGAGGGTAGAATTGAAAATTAATGTATTGTGTGAATAATTTATTGCCCGCCTCTGTTTTTGCTCATAAAGCTCGCTGCTGTAGGACGCTACCATATAGACGCTTCGGACAGGTTATTCGCTAAAAAACAGAGGCGGGCAATAAATTATTCACACAACTTGTATAATAATCAATTGTATATGATGAAAAAAATAATAATTTGTTTGACATTAGCTTTGGTGTTGCTGGGAAATGTTGGTTTGGTTGGCGCGCAGGAGAAAAATAAAGAAGTTAAACAACGAGAGCGGGTGTTGTCGGAAGTGGGTAAGAGGGTGGTGTTCGAAGCAAGTAGTGTGGTAAATAATACCGGAGATTACAGTGAATTCCACTGGAGTTTTGGAGATGGAGGGAGCGCGGAAGGATCGGGGGTGCTGCATACTTATGTGCAGCCGGGGTATTATGAAGTTAAATTGGTGGTAGTTGGGTTGGATGAAAAAGAGAGTGAGTTTTTTTGGGATGTGTATGTATATAATGCTTTGTTGGTGGGGGTGATTGATAATACGGTTGATAGAGAGCAGATGAGTCAGTTGGAACGGGAGATGTTTGCTGATGGTAATTTGTTGTGGGTGATTGAGGGACGGGAGGAAAAGAAGACGGTGGATGAAATAACAGATCAAGTGATTTCCAGTAGTGATATTTTGGATAAGTCGGAAGGGATAATTATTTGGGGAGCAGGTAATTTTGGTTTGGATTTATTGGTAAAATTGGCGCAAAGAGGTGAAATGGACTTGAGTGATTTGAACGTGGCGGTTGTTTCCGGCGGCAGGTTGGCCAGTTTGGTAAAAACAGCGAATTCAGCTTTCAACATAGTTAACTCCAAGTCTTTGATATTGGTTGGTGATAATGCGTTGGAATTTATTGGAAGTTTTGAGGATGTAGAAGTTTTGGAGGAACGATTGCAAAGTGAGGCGATTGATTATGAATTGGTCGGGATTAG
>JAHJAL010000041.1 GCA_018814055.1 Patescibacteria group bacterium | reverse complement strand
CTGGCAGATTTTTTTCAAAATCTTCAACTGCCTCCCTAGGGACACTTTTAAAAAAGTGACCAAGGATTTTTTCAGCTTCAACCATTTTATCCAAATAAAACACCTCCTTCCTTTTCTAATTTGAAAAATTCAGTAAGATTTTCATCTCACCTTCCTGCCAAGAAATAGGGGTAAACTTCTTGTGTAGGAAGGTGAAATCAAAAGATTTCACCAGGCAAAATATTATTTATTGCCGTATAAATTATTCCAAAAATCATCTTCATTATCAGCTGGTTTTTTTTCTTCCGGTATCGGTCGGGTTTTGTAGATATCGTCCAAAGTTCCTTGTTCGTCAGCTATTACCTCCTCCGCCAACAATCCACTATCAACCTTCTGTGTCTTGTATATATCCGCCAATGCGTCAGATTTAACTGAGTCAACATCAGTCATAAAATCACTGATTTGATTGGTATCCTTCTTGGTAGTCATCCCTGCCAACTCAATCGCCTTTTTCTCAATCTCACCCATGATCTCAATCGAGATGCCATCAGTTCCTGTAATAGTCGTTCCAATAAATCCGGCAGTTTTCATCGGGTTGCTGGATAGAAATTCACCATCTTCAAAAGCAAATTTTTCCAGCAATGTGTCGGTATATTGATAAAGAATATTTAGTCTGGGCCTGTCCAGATTGTATTTGGTCTGATAATCACTCTGGATTTCATTGGCGATTTTGGCCTTCTTGTCCGCGATCCATTTACTGGCCTGGTCCAATAGTTCCTGCGCCCTCTGATCACAGATATCCTTCATAGCCAATTCCACATTGTACATATTTGGGTATCGAATCTCCCCACCAAGAATTTTCTCGAATAGTTCCATTTTGATATCGGCAAAACCGATCAGACGATTGATTTTTTTGTAATCTTCGGAGCTTTGCATTATTACCTCCATCTTGTCAAAGATTGGCTGCCATATCTTTGTCGCAGTTTTATCGCCATTACTGACAATATCATTCGCTAGCGTATTGACCAACATGGTAGTATCCAGGCCCTTTAACAGCTCTTTTGAGGTGCAATACGCAATAGATATGTTTTCTTGTCCATGTACATACAACGCAGCTTTTGCTTTTTTCACCCTGAATTTATCACCATGAAAAACCTTGAAAAATTTATCCCCGATATTATTCATCGCCCACACATGTTCGACAGCATCTGTTAATTCTTTGGATTTTTTTTCCAAAATCATTTTGCTTGTAAGAGTTGCCTTACTGGGTCCAGTAGCCATCTTTTCGATCTCGGCCATATAGTTTCTCTCAGATTCGATGGTTGTCATCAACAAATCCATAGTTTCGTCGTCGAAAAATTCATCGTCTTTTTTATTGTCAGCAAATTTGTACAAACGATAAATAACATCACTCATCACCTTACCTTGAATTTTATTATACAAAGTTGGATCAATGCCTTTGTCCCGACAATTATCCTGATAATGCTGTTCTGCCACGAGGGTGGCTTCCGTTACTTGTAATTTGACAAATACCTTGTCAGTCTCTTCAATCATTTTTATATCAAGATCTTCAAAATCTACATAGGTATATTTGTCTGCCAAAATTCGTTTGATAACCACACTTGATATGTGAGGAATATCATTTTCGTCTTTGGGAGGATTATTGAATTTTTCATTTGTGTATTGATCCACCAAACCATAAAGCATTGTTAGATTGTCTTGAATTTTATCAGCATATGCCTTGATCCTTTTTTCACCAAGTTTATTGGACACTTCCTTGGCCCGAGACTTACCAAACATTTTTTGTATATCTAGCATTTTTGCTTTCAATTCATCCTTCACCGCAGCTCGAACCGATCTTTTGATTTCAATATCAGCATCAAATTCAGGTCGTAATTCTCCGTTGTCAACAAAATTATCTGCCAATTTACTTTGTTCTTCATATATATCTTGATACTCCTTGATCAATTTTTCTTCCTTCTTCGCCCACAATTTCACCAATCTATTTCGCGCAAAGCTAGTTTTCAATTCAACCACGGACGCAGCAAGTGCTGCCGCACCGGTCGTATAATACATCCAATTTGCCCGAACGTTCTCCCAGCCAGATTGAGCATATTCTCGTACACCGGACCAGAAACTTGGTTTTTCCGCACCACCATTCACCTGTTCAACGCCCGGAGTAGGGGATGAAGCTTCCGTCGGAGCAGCAGTTGGTATAGCCGCATTCAGAGCATCTTGGTATTGCTTGTCCAAATCATTCAAAAGTTTATCCGCTTCATCAGCCGAAATATTTCCTTGCAATTGATCCAATTTAATCTGAGTTTTCTCCTTGCTCAGCCAATCATCCATGTCCATCTTGACCGCATCAACATTGTGCTCCTCACCCGCGTAAGCCGTTTTGATCAAAGTATCTTGCTCGGGGGCGTGTGAGGCATAGACGTGTGACTCTACGTGGGCGGTCTGTTTGATGCCATGCAAAGCATTGTATTTGGCTCGGAAGTACTCCACATATACATCATCAAATTTGGTTGAATCCTTGCCTTCCAATACACCAAAAAGCTCATCTGGATCATCCTTCAAATATTTTACAAATTCCTGCATCTTGTCAGAATCAAATTCAATATCGTGAGATTCAAAGATAGCTCGCAAATTTGATTCGTCTTCAGTGCTAATATTTTTCAAGAGTTCTTTGATCTCATAATCTTTCAAACCGCAAGCGCTCGCCACATCCATGTGTTGGTACTTGTCCTGCACATTGATCAGATCCTCCACCATCGGATGAGCATTGGTATCACCACTGGCAACGTGGTTGTCCAATTTGTACAATTCTCCCAAATGATGAGCATTATTTTCCACCGTTACATCCACCGATAAATTTCTAGCGGTCAGTGATTCGCGATATCCGATATAGTCACGTACCTCTTCGGTATCGATATGCAAAGCACCTTTGCTGTTTGGATCAGCAAAACCGTCTCTGATTTCGCCCGGAATTTCATTCCAAAACTGATCAGCATGGTTGACGTCATAATGATGAGTCTTTTCCAAAGTATCTTTGATACGATCTTGAGCACCTTCTACCAAATGATCCCAGGTAATCTGCAAATCTTCCGCCCTCAAATCCCCTGTTGCCAATTTGAACCCAATCCCCAAAGCTGCCATACCAGCAAATACCGGACCTTTCCTTTTTATCAATCGGCCAACTTGTTTCACACCCTCCAACGGAGATTTATAAATGTTATTGCGGTGTTGTCTCTTGATATCTCGTAAAATCTCATCACTACAATTTGTAACCGCTTTCTTGACATCTTCACTATCACTCACCAGCGACAATTCATCTTTGTTATTTAATTTATAATCAAGTTTACTATCCTTCAGATTCAAAATTCTTTCATGGATCTTGGCGTTCAAAACCGCCAACTGCTTCTTGGCGTAAATAGATCCGCCAATTCCACCCCTTTCCTTCAATTCCTGCAAGGCCATGCTCATACTAGCCAACTTGATACCATCTTTTTCACCCGCCAACAATTTTTCTACATCTTGTCTGGTGTCCATATTGTGCTCAAATTTGGCCAATACTTTCCCCACCACGTTGCCATCATTTGATTCCAGCTTGGAAATCAAAGCATTGAAATGATTCTCTGCCTTGTAAGCTTCCCTGTTATTGAAATTCTCATTGTACGCGCTCATAGCTGAAACACCGCCAGCTACCGCGCCGGGAGTACTTAGGACAGTATTGCCTAGGATCGCACCACCAATACCGGCAGTAACTGATCCCACATATTCCTTGGTTGCCACCAAACAGCCAGCCACTTTCTGCATTCGCTTTCTACCATCCACCTCATACTTTTGCTCCCAGCTCAAAGTCTCTTTATAAAACTTATCCTCACTCTGCTTGATAATATTGTTTAATCTCTTGTCAACTTCACTCATCTCCAAATTCTTTTCTACTTTTTCTACCTTTCCTACACTTTCCTCGCTCTTCGCCACCTGCTCCGCCGCACTATATTCAAAATTATTCTTGAATTTATTCTTTGTCTCCGGCTTTGCTTTCTTCATCTCCTTTTTCATCTCAGGAGATTTCGACAAACTAGTGTATGATTTTCCCGCATTGTTCTTGACCTTGTCCTGGGTCTTCTCATCCAATCCCATAAATTCCAACAAACTAGACAATACACCCTTGCCACCAAAAATATTCCAACTCTCTTTGACTTGGGCATTATGTTTCAAGCTTTTGATTTTTCCTGACTGTTTGAATTTTTCGATTGTGGTCAAATTGCTCATGATATAAATGTTTTGTAATAATAAATAAACTAGTAGTCAATTGTATAGCACTTTTTCACCTATAGTCAATTGATATTATCGATAAACAGTGGCAAATAAATTATGCCATCAACTCCTGCCGAAACTCCCGCATACTTTTCTCCACCTTGCCCATCAACTCCGGTACGTTTTCGTATATATAATTGATAATCGCGATGATATCTTTTCTCTCGCCCAACATCTTGCCAACCGTCTCCTTGTGTTCCTCTTTCAACTCACCAGTCACATCCGCCATCACCTTCTTTTCCAACGCATCCCCAACCTTGTACTTCAAACCCTTCAGCTCATCTTCCGACAAATGATCCAGGCCCATATCCGCGATTATTTCGTCTACAAAATTTGCATCCATTTGTAAAAATTTAAATTAAACAATAATTAACTATTACTTACAATCTTGACACACATTCACTTAACTGTCAACACAATATCACCACCCAAATTATTTGTCAAGTCTTTTCTTGCAATCTGCCGTCAACGTAGAGACGTAGCAATGCTACGTCTCTACACGCACGACGAAAACCCAATCTATATGGTATAAAACACCCCCAAAACCATTGACAAAAATAGCTTAGTATGATAAATTAAAGCACAAGAAATAAGAAGAGTTCTTTAAAAAATCTTAAAAGAAAGAAGGTGAAAAGAGGTCTTAGCTTCTAATATCTGGATATACCAGAGGAAGCGAGGGTCTCGAAGAAAAATGGCAGAAGAGAAAAAGTATTCACAGGATCAGGTTGAAGAAATCGTAAAAAGGGCGATTGAGGATGCCCTTACCCTTAATGGAAAAGAAGAAAAGAAAACAGAGGAAACAGAAGAAGAAAAGAAAAAAAGGGAAGATCGGGAAAAAAGAAAAAAAGAGCTCGAGGATGAGCTCAAGAAATTAAAAGATGAAGAAAAAAATGAAAAGAAGGGGCAGAAAGAAGAAAAGAAGGAAAAAAAAGAGAGTTTCTGGAAATTAACTATGAGTTGGCTCTGGGGCGGAGTCAAAATAATAGGCCCCTTGGGATGCCTTTCCTCAGTTTTCGGAATTGCATCAGTCATTATCGTTTTTTTACTACTCAGTACAGTGTCTTCTGGATTAGGTTTTAGAGAAATGATGAGCTTACCCGGGGTACTGCTTAAAACATTTCTCAAGGGAATGGTACTGGGGGGAATTATTTGTTTCCTATGGAAAAATAGTTGGAAATTAATCCTAACATCAATTCCAGTCTCAGTAATTGTTGCCGTCCTTCGTTTGGGCTCAATTAATCCTAAAAAATTAACTAGTGCTCAAATGATTTGCATTCCCCCCATGTTATTTGACACTTTTTTTTGGACAATTCTAATCTTCACCTTTATTGGCTACCTTCTTGGAAAAAAAAGAAAAAAAGAAAAGAAAATAAAACAAGAGAAAAAGCTCGACGAGCTTTTGAACCCCTAGGGGTCACCAAATACTGTCGTAGAGATCTTATGATCTCAATCCTTTATAAGGATTTAAAAACGACAGTATTTTTTTGTGCGGAAATCTCAAATATTACGGGATCCCCGATCCCTAGCTCCGCCCAAGGCGGATTAGGGTCGAGGATGACAGTTATAATATTTTCCCCACCATTGATGCATTTTTATAAATATGCTAAAATAAAAACCCCGTGAAAGATTATCGCCCTTTTTTGGATACAAATATGCCCGACGACAAGAAGCCAAAGCCAGCAAGTACGTACTCCGATTTGCTCAAACCCGCTCAGATGCTTACCACATTGGGCTTTGTGATTGCCATCCCGCTAGTCATCTTGGCCCTGACCGGCCGCTGGTTGGATCGGATTTACGAGTCGTCCCCAGTATTTCTACTAATAAGCATATTCGCCGCCTTTTTCATCTCCAGCCACTATATATATACCAAGATGGTGAAGTACTACGTGTTTTTTGACGAGAAAGAGAAGAAGGAGAAATAAACCGTATCAAGCAATTTGATCATAGAATTTTTTAACCTTTTTGGCTTTAATTAAATTTTAATTAAAAAATTATTATGTGTGACATCCTAATGTAAAACCAATTAATAGATAACAAACTTCAAATCTCCAGTAAGCTTTGCCGAGGTTTGAAATTTGATATTTACCCCATGATATTTCTGGATCCCCAATCCGGAACGCTCCTGACGTCGCTTCCGGTTGAGGATGACAGTTCGTCATTCGTAATTCGTAATTTATTATGGCTCCTGTCATATCTTTATCAGCCGAAGCTATCACTTATTGGGGCACTTTACCCATCACCAACACGCTCGTAGTTTCCCTGGTGATATCAGTGTCTTTGATGTTGTTTGCCATAATATTCCGACCATTTATCAAATCAGTTCCCAGCGGCATCCAAAACATAGTAGAAATGATTTTTGAAGGAGCGGTGGACTTTATCGAATCGGTGCTCCAGGATCGAAAAGCAGCTTACCAATATTTCCCGGTGGTTTTTACCATCTTTTTGTTTGTCATTTTGTACAACTGGATAGAAATCGTCCCCGGATTGGGCAGTATCGGAGTATGGGGCGAACACCACGGTGAAATTGTCTTGATACCATTTATCCGTTCCTCCAGCGCCGACATGAATGTCACCATAGCCATCGCCATCTCCGCTATGATCTCCGTGCAAATCTATGGCAGCTCCGCCCTCGGAATAGGGGAATACGCCGGCAAATTCCTCGTCAGCCCATTCAAAAAACCATATTTCATCGGTACCTTTGTCGGCCTCTTGGAAATCGTTTCCGAATTCGCCAAAATCATCTCCTTTTCCTTTCGCTTGTTTGGCAACATCTTCGCCGGCGAAGTATTGTTACTAGTAGTCGGCTTCCTAATTCCCTACATAGTCCCCCTACCCTTCATATTCCTCGAAATCTTTGTAGGATTTATCCAAGCCCTTGTATTCTCCATGTTGACCTTGGTATTTATCAAAAATGCCGCCACCGCGCATCATTAATTTCAATGAATAATTAATAATTAATAATGAATAATCGATTATTCATTATTAATTATTAATTATTCATTGAAATTAATGATGCGCGGTGGCGGCATT
>JAHJAL010000040.1 GCA_018814055.1 Patescibacteria group bacterium | reverse complement strand
TCAAAGTGCCCTCCCCTACTTTTTGCGATGAATGCAGAATGATAAGGAGGATGACTTATCGTAATGAACGGGCGCTGTATCAGAAAAAGTGCGCGGCGGCGGGGAAAGATCTGGTGGCGATTTATACACCGGAAAGTTCAATCAGGGTTTATGATTATGAACACTGGTGGAGTGACGGGTGGAGCGCGATGGATTTTGGCCGGGATTATGATTTTGGCCGGTCGTTTTTCTCACAATTCAAAGATCTTATGTATGAGGTGCCGTGGCCGCCGGTTTTTAATAGTCAGGCGGAAAATAGTGATTATTGCAATCAGACAGCCGAGATGAAAAATTGTTATCTGGTGTTTGCTTCGAGGGAAGACGAAAATGTGATGTATGGCAATAATTTGATTCGTTGCCGGGATTGCATGGATTTGTTTGAGTGCAATGATTTGGAATACTGTAATTCATGTATTAACTGCAATCAGGGTTACAATTTGAATTTTTGTCACAAGACTATAAATTGTTCGGATAGTGCTTTTTTGTACGATTGTGCTAATTGCCATAATTGCTTTGGGTGCACCAATTTGCGCAACAAGTCTTTTCGTATCTGGAATAAACAGTACACCAAGGAAGAATACGAACAGGAAATCAAGAAGTATAACTTGGGAAGCTACCAAAAGACGACAGAATACTACCAAAGATACCGGCAGGAGTATTTGAAGTCACTTCATAAATACGCTCATATTGTGAAGTCGGAGAATTGTACCGGTGACGATATTTATGATTCCAAGAATTGCTTGAATTGCTTCAATCTCAAGATGGGAGAAAATGACAAAAATATCATCTGGGGGTTGTTGGGTCTAAAGGATTCACAGGATTGCTATGCGATCGGAGTAAATGGAGAACTATGTTATGAAAATCTAGCTAGCGTATCCAATCATCACGTAATTGCTTCGATGGTAATTTTTAATTGCAGTAATATTTCTTACTCGATGAATTGTCATGGATGTAATGATTTGTTTGGGTGTGTGGGTTTGCGAAAAAAAGAGTACTGTATTTTTAATAAGCAGTATTCCAAAGAAGAGTATGAAAAATTAGTGCCGAAGATTATTGAACACATGAATGAAATGCCTTATATAGACAGTAAGACAAGAGAATATCGATACGGAGAATTTTTTCCGAGTGAGCTGTCACCGTTTGCTTACAATGAGACGATTGCGCAGGAACATTTTGCGCTGACCAAAGAAAAGGCGGGGGCCAATGGTTATCAATGGAAAAATTTTGAAGAAAAAACATATCAGCCAACGACTGGTTGGCAAGATTTGGTGGATGATATCAAGCAGGCGGATGACAAAGTTACTGATGAATTAATACTGTGTCGTTATTGGGATAACAATAATGAAGAAGCGGCTAATCATGGTTGTACCAAGGTTTACAAAATTTTGCCGCAGGAGTTGGTATTTTACCAGAAGTATAATTTGCCTTTGCCAAGGTTTTGCCCGAATTGCCGGTATTTCTTGAGGTTGAAGAAAAAGAATGAGTACAAGTTGTTTGAGAGGAACTGTCAGTGCCATGGGCACAAAAGTTTTAATGATTTGTATATCAATGCGGGAATTCATTTTCATGCCGACAATAAATGTCCGAATAATTTTTGGACGCCGTATAATCCACAGAAACCGGAGATTGTGTATTGTGAGGAGTGTTATGTGGGGGAAGTGGTGTAATTACGGAGGAGATAGGAGATAGGAAAATGGGAGATAGTAATATGAAGGAGTTGAAATTTTTCTATTTCGGCTTTTTTTATATATAATCTAGATGTAATAAAATAATTTTTTTCTATGAGCTTTCTTTTGAATTTGACGGGAATGTTGTTTGTGATACCGAGGACATTGCTAGTGGTAATTTATATCTGGTATCGGTACTTTTTGGATTCGGTGCCACAGCTACATCTTTTGATTCTCGGATTTATTTTTGCGCCTTACACTTTGTTGTGGTATTGTTGTGTGAATCATTGGTGGGGCGGACATTGGGGATGGTGGCAGATTGCTTTCTTGGTGATTTTTATCATCGGGGATTTGACGAGCACGTTGCAGAATACGAGGAAGCTTTTTAGTCGGGAAGATTAAAAACTCTATCAAACAGTATCAAACATCCACAAATATTATAAAAACATTATTTTGATGCTCCAATAATCCAGTCTTTGGCTGGATTT
>JAHJAL010000010.1 GCA_018814055.1 Patescibacteria group bacterium | reverse complement strand
TGTTTTGATTTAATAAATATTAATTATATAACCAATAAATAATAATTGGAGGTGAAAAGTGACAGAATTATTCGATTCTCTGAGTTTGTCATCGGATGTTGCCGGCAAACCCAGTCGGGCCAATAAGAAAGACAAAAAGGAAGTAAAAAAGGATTTTGTGGTATCTTTTCCGGAGGAAGAGGTTCAATGTTCGGAGAACAGTTTGCGGGTGATGCAAACAAGATATCTAAAGAAAGATGAAGAAGGCAAGGTTATTGAGTCGCCCAGGGATTTGTTTCGACGGGTGGCGAAGACTATGGCCAGGATTGATTTTGACTATGGCGCATCGGGGGAGGAATCGGCCAAAGATTTTTATCGAATCATGACTGATTTTGAGTTTATGCCTAATACGCCGACGTTGGGTAATGCTGGCAGGAATTTTGGTCAACTGTCGGCATGTTTTGTTTTGCCGATTGGTGACTCGATTGAAGACATATTTGATTGTGTAAAAAATACGGCTATTATTCACCAAACTGGGGGTGGGACTGGATTTTCATTTTCCCGTTTGAGACCAAAGGATGATGTGGTTAAATCGACTATGGGTAGGGCTTCTGGGCCGATATCATTTATGAAAGTTTTTGATAAGGCGACCGAGGAAATAAAACAGGGGGGTGTTCGGCGAGGGGCTAATATGGCTGTATTAAGGGTGGATCACCCTGATGTATTGGAGTTTATTAATTGTAAAAGAGATTTATCCCAAATGACGAATTTCAATATTTCGGTGGGAATTACTGATGAATTCATGAAGGCCTTGGATGATAACGGTGAATATGAACTGATCAATCCTCGTAACAATGAGGTGTCCGGAAAGTTAAAGGCTAAGGATGTTTTTCAGGAGATTATTGATAATGCTTGGCAACAGGGTGATCCGGGGATTGTTTTTATTGACCGGATGAACCGTAATTTACCGGTGGAAGAAATGGGTCCAATTGAATCAACAAATCCCTGCGGGGAGCAGCCTTTGGAGCCATTTGGATCGTGTAATTTGGGTTCGTTGAATTTGTCAAAAATGGTGGCAGAAGACAATGGCCATTCTCACGTTGACTATGACAAATTACGCAAGACTGTGCGAATTGCCGTGCGATTCTTGGATAATGTGGTTGATGCCAACAAGTATCCTTTGAAGGAGATTGAGAGGGTATCTACTCAATTGAGACGGATTGGTTTGGGGGTGATGGGTTTTGCTGATATGCTGGTTAAGTTGAATATTCCTTATAATACCTCGGAGGCGGTTAGAATTGCCGATGAGGTAATGAGATTTGTTCAAGAAGAGGCTTGGAAGATGTCGAGAGAATTGGCTTCAAAAAGAGGTCCTTTTCCCGCTTGGGAAAGGAGTATTTTTGCTAAACGCGGGGAAGAGCCAGCTAGAAATGCGGCGATTACAACTGTAGCCCCGACCGGACAGACAAGCATAATCTCGGGTTGTAGTAGTGGTATAGAGCCTTTGTTCGCGATTTCGTATGTGAGAGAAAATGTTTTGGACGGTAAGCCCATGACTGAAGTAAACCCCTTGTTTGAAAAAATTGCCAAAGAGAGAGGGTTTTATTCTGAGCAGTTGATGAAGAAAATTGCCCAAAAAGGTAGTTTGCAGGAGATGATGGAGGTGCCGGAAGATGTGAGACGGGCTTTTGTGACATCACATGATATTGCTCCGGAGTGGCATGTGAAAATTCAAGCCGCGTTTCAAAAACATGTGGACAGTGGGGTTTCAAAAACGGTTAATTTTAGTCACGATGCTACCAAGGAAGATGTCGAAAAAGTATATCGTTTGGCCTATGATTTGGGATGTAAGGGCGTGACAATATATCGGGACGGATGTCGCGATAAGCAAGTATTGAATATTGCTGGCACCAAAGAATTACAGAAAAAAAACCAGAAAGATCGGGGTGAAATTGAGTTTGAATCACTTGATCGTTCAATAATAATTCCCAAAAAGAGACCGCAGATGATGGAGGGGAAAACTATAGAACTTGAAACCGGTGAGGGTGATTTATTTGTTACGATCAACCAAGATGAGGAGGGAAATCCATTTGAGTTGTTTGCTACCATGGGTAAATCCGGTGGGTTTTCGGCAGCTCATACGGAGGCGGTCGGGAGATTGATTTCTTTATGTTTACGATCGGGAATTGAGCCCAATCATATTATTAAACAACTCAAAGGTATTAGAGGTGATCGGCCCATCGGATTTGGGCCCAATCGGGTTTTATCATCGCCGGATGGTATTGCCAAGGCACTTGAGATATATTTACGACCACCGCTTGATCTGGAATTTGACAAGGATGATAGTGTCAAAACTCCATTGGTGACTGACGAGGACATTGTTTCGCCATCGAAAATGTATCAAGTTTGCTGTGAGTGTGGTGGAACTATGGAGCAGGAAGGTGGTTGTGCTGTTTGTCATGATTGTGGATATTCAGAATGTGGGTGATTAATAATTTTTGAGTTATAATAAATGAGGAAAATATCTTTAATAATAAATAAATTATGTTTATGGAAAAAAAGTTGGT
>JAHJAL010000039.1 GCA_018814055.1 Patescibacteria group bacterium | reverse complement strand
TGGTGATACTACTATTTCAAATGGAGTCACTCTGCGCTACAACGATGTCGATGCGACTAGTTATTATGTACACAATATTAATAGCTTTACTGCCGGACAGTGTGGTGACGTTCTGAGCGGCGGTACGATTGATGCTTGTGAAAATACCTGGGGCGCTTATCCGGTATCTGACGCGCCAGCTGGTATGATGAACAAGAATCCGGGTAATATCTGGTATGACCAGCATGGTGTGCGGCTGACTTCGCCTAACGGCGGTCAGACCTGGCAGCCTGGTTCGGTGGAAACAATTTTGTGGACGACTTACAACAATGGTGGTAATTCAGCTTATTACGATCTTTATTACTCACTTGATAATACTGACAGTTGGAATTTAATAACAGAGAATCAGGCTCATACCGGTGGCGCGACTATTGCTGGCAGTTACAGTTGGGAAGTGCCTTTAACAGCTACGCAAGAGGGCTACATCCGAGTTGATATCAAGGATAGTTCATATAATGTAATTGCTTCGGATGTAAACAATACTTCATTCAATATTCAGCAAGGCGATCCTCAAGTAGAAGTTCGCTTGTCCACTCCCCTACCTTCGACTGATTCGATCGCCCGAGTGTTTTATACCAACGATATCGATACAGCGGTGGAAAATGGTAGTGTCAAAATAGTGATTGATGATGAATTTGACCTGACTGGAATTACTAATTCTGACGTATCGGTACAGGGTGGGAATGTGGTTTGGTCAGCTACTAGATCAATCGATATTCCAAACAAAACGGTCATATTCCCATATACGGGCAATTTTGATCTCAATGACAAGACGGTTGAGTTTACTATCGGTGGAACCAATAAGTTGGAAAATCCAGCTACAGTAGGGCCATACAATTTTGATATTAGTGTTCATCCCAATCAAGACGGAACTGGTACACAGGCGGAAGCACGTGATGCCAAAGTGTATATCAACGCTGGGCTCAACATCAGTGCCAGTATACCGGCTACTTTGGAATTTGATATATCGACGGTGGCTAGTAGTGAAAATGTAAATGGATCGGCAACCAATTTTGCCACTACTTCCAATAACGGAGTCAACTTCGGGGTGATGACCGGTGGCGACAATCGCATTGGCGCGCATGATCTGACTTTGACCACCAACAATGCCAGCGGATACACAGTTGAAGTTCGCTATACGGGTAAATTATCCGGCGCGGTAGATATCAATGATTTCACCGGCAGCAATGCCACACCGGCGACCTGGCTGGTACCAGGAGGCAATGGATATTTTGGTTATACTAGTACTGATTCGACGCTGGAAGGTGGTAACCCGGATCGTTTCACCGAAAGCGGCGGAAACAAATGGGCCGCGTTTGAGACAACCTACCGCATGTGCGCTTACAACGATGGACCGGCTACGGACGAAACGACCAGAATCGGTTATCGATTAAATTTGGCGCCAACATTTACTGATTTTGGAGTTTACCAGACAGAGGTTATCTATTTGGTATTGGCGGCGTATTAAATGACGAATGACGGATTACGAATGTAAATTCATATCGTGGGGGCGCGCCCTCGCGGTCGCCCAGGGCTAAAATAAAAAAAATAAAAATTAAATGAAAAACAAATACAAAAAATATTGGTTGATACCATGGCGGTTGATTGCTATTGGCCTAGTGGCTATTATGTTGATAATGGTTGGTTCGGCCAGTGCCGCTTTGATGGAAAATAACATCAAAGAAGAGGTGGTAAAGATCGCGGAGGGTGGGTTGTTTGATGAGGGGTATTTTGTAGTCGAAAGTCAGAAGTCTAAAGTGGAATGGGGGAACAAAACTACCAACGATGAAGATGTAGTGAGGTTTGAGGCGTATCCCGACAAAGATACTAGTGGGGGGGTTTGGGGATTTTTGCCCAAATGGTTGAAGGAGAGTCGGAAGGGGGTGGAGTTCAAATTGATCAAGGCAATAGATGCAGGTGATCTTGAGAATGAAGTAGACAATTTCAATAATAGTGAAGAAGTTGATAAAACGGATGTGGTTTCTAAGTTGTGGAATGGGTTGAAAAAATTGGGGGAGAATTTGAGCGGGCAGATTGATAGTTTGACTGATATTTATGAGGGGGCAGGCGAGTTGGAAGAAAAGGTGGATAACAAGATTGAAAAAATTGTTAATCCTGAAGTGATAAGCGATGTTGATTTGGAGTATCAGGGACTGGTAAATGGTTTGAAAGAAGAGATAATTGTCAAAGCTTCGAGTGGCGATGTTTTTGATACTTATCTTTTTGAATTAAACCTGGATGAGGACGTGATTTTGCACCGTTCGCAAGCCGGCAATCGGCATGGTTTGCCGATAGGAACGTACTATTTTGCTGATACTGATCATAATTATATCGGGCATTTTTTGCCCCTAGTAGCGTATGACTCGAATGGGGTTACTACAAATGATGTGGCTATGGATATTATGTCCGTAGAGACGCAAAATCTTGAGTCTCTACATTACGTGATTGTCATAACCGTTGATAAAACCTGGTTATCCAATCCTGATTTACAGTATCCCATTATCATCGATCCGACGATTGTGCATGATACCCAGGGGGAATTTGAAGCTGGGCAGGAAAATCGTTTAGAGACCACGACCGAACCGCGAACGGAATTGAAATACCATGAATTGCCGACGGATGTGAACACCGTTGGTTTGTGGCACTTTGATGAATCGACTGGGCAGACGGTGAGTGATGAGTCGGGCAATGGCAATGACGGTACTTTGGGACCGACTAGCGGAGCGGAGACGCAGGATCCGGCCTGGAATACTACCGGGCAAAAGTTGGGTGACAGTGCGATTACTTTTGATGGATCGAGTGATTATATCAATATTCCGGATAATGAGAGCCTTAGATTAAGTGATGAATTAACATTAGAGGCATGGACCAAAGGTTTTGAAAATACAAGTTTTGATTCATATTTAATAACAAATCCAAATAATAGTTTGGATCCACAGATGCAAGTAGCAGGTTCAAAAAATTTCTTTGTATGGTTGCAAAATAATCAAATTTGGACAGCTTCGATGAATACCGATGGAACTGGATGGAGTGCTACACAGCGCACTAGCTCAGCAGGAAATAATCAAAAACCACAACTTCAGGTGTCCGGTTCAAAGATATATTATATTTGGCTCCAATCAGATGGCACCTATATGCAAATATGGACAGCTTCGATGAATACCGATGGAACCGGTTGGAGTGCTGTCAAAAGAACTACATCTACTAGCAACAAATTTTACCCTCAACTGCATGTTGTTGGATCGAAAATTTATTACATATGGAGACAGTGGGACAATGTATCAGCTGGACAAATCTGGACAGCAACGATGAATACTGATGGCAGTGGATGGAGTGCTACTCAAAGAACTTCGTCAAGTTATGACAAAACTTATCCGCAATTTCAAGTTGTTGAAAATCGCGTTTATTGTATTTGGGTTGAACTCGATGGTACTTATTACCAAATTTGGAGAGCTGCGATGAATACTGATGGGACTGGATGGAGTGCTAGTAAAATAACTACCACTACTTACCAAAAAGATTACCCTCAGTTTCATGTAGTTGGATCAATAATATATTTTGTATGGCAGGAACATGATGGAACTCGTTACCAAGTCTGGACAGGAAGCATGAATACTGATGGGACTGGATGGAGTGCTACTAAAAGGACAACATCCACATACAGAAAAGATAATCCTCAATTGCAGGTGGTTGGTTCAAAAATATATTACATTTGGAAAGAACCTGACGCCATTGATTATCAAATCTGGACGGCTTCCATGAATACTGATGGGACTGGATGGAGTACAATAAAAAATACAACATCTGCTTATACAAAATCGGTTCCACAGTTTCAAGTTGTCGGTTCAAAAATATATTATACATGGCAGGAATGGGGTGGCAGCATGTACAGTATTTGGTGGGCAACTGAGGGTTCAAATCTAATAAATAAGGGAGATCATTTTGGTATCGGTATAGATGGTTCTACAGTTAAGCCCTTCGTAGATGCGGGTGTGGATAGTATGAAATATAACGCCTTGGCAATTGATTATAGTAATGGCGCGATGACAGAAGGAGTGATGGATTCAAATAGTTGGAATCATGTGGCCATGACTTATGACGGTGGATCGCTGAATTGTTATCTCAATGGGAATTTGATATCATCATC
Source organism: Patescibacteria group bacterium (assembly GCA_018814055.1). Lineage (GTDB taxonomy): Bacteria > Patescibacteriota > JAHJAL01 > JAHJAL01 > JAHJAL01 > JAHJAL01. The sequence goes on along the minus strand of JAHJAL010000039.1, from coordinate 4,726 downwards.
TCCTTTTGATAGTTCTATAAACACCAGTGATTTCCCAATAATTATTGGTGATCATTTTGATGGAGATATTGATGAAGTCAAGGTAACCAGCCGGGCGTTGTCACCGGAAGAAATATTTTATGACGCTCAGCTTCGGCCTTATGGCGAATACACTTCCGATGTTATTGATTTAGGGGTTTCCAATCCCACATTTAATTCCCTTAGTTGGGAAGAATACGGCGTACGGACGGGTGATGGGGAAACGGATTTGACTACCGCCGGATTGGTGGCGAAGTGGAATTTCAATGAAACAAGCGGCACTTCGGCTGGTGACGCGTCGGGCAATGGACATGCTGGAACTTTAACTAATTTTGCCAGCACAGGCAGTCAGGACGCGGCAGCCGGTACGGGATGGACAAGCAACAATAAAAAATGGGGGGCGGGGGCGTTGATGTTTGATGGAACAGACGATTTTGTGGACGCGGGAAATGGTGCCTCGCTGCAAATTGTAAATGATCTCACAGTTGAAACCTGGGTAAAAATAAATAATATACCAAATGATAATTGGCAGGGAATAGTATCCAAGGCTCAATTCCTGGGTGGAGGCAACTATCTTGGTTATGAATTAATTGTACATCCTCCCGATAGTGGTAGCTGCCCAGGTAATTACGGGAAATTCGCGTTTCAATTATTGAATAACACTTCTTATGTTTTGTGCAGTAACAGCCGGATAGAAACCGGGAAATGGTATAACCTGGTCGGCACTTATAATGCAACTACAAATGTAGCAAATTTATACATCAATGGCTCTTTGGCAAGTACGCGAACACAAGATAATGCAATAGGAAACAGTGCCACCAATTTATTGTTCGGTAAAAGGAGTTGGGCAAGCGGAGCCGGACATCAAATGTATGGCATAATTGATTCTACTTCAATATATTCCCGGGCTTTATCGGCTGATGAAATTCTTTCAAATTACCAAGCCGGCCAGATCGAATTCCAAACCCGCACCGGTACGGATGATACGCCGGAAGATGGAGGGTGGGAGGAGTGGATTCCGGCATCAGGTGCAATAGAAACTTCTATTCAAAATTTCGATTCAACTCTAAACACAATCGACCCTGATCCATTCACAACATTATTGTTACATGGTGAAGGAAATAATGGCTCACAAACATTCTTCGATTCGTCTATTAATCCAGCACCTTTTATTGACTTTACCGGCGATGCACAGAATTCAACTACACAAAAAAAATTCGGGGCAGGAAGCTTATATTTTGATGGATTTGGCGACGAATTGGTTGTTCATAGCAATCCAAGTGCTGTTCAATTTGGAGATAGTGATTTTACAATTGATTTTTGGACCAGATACCCCAATTGGCTAACTGGTTATTACAGAAGTTTATTTGTAGAATGGGAGGATTCAAATCATAATATATTTCTTTCTCAACAAGAAGATAATAAACTAATTTTTACATTTTTTAGCAATAACACGCCCACCGCCGTAACTTCTACAGCAGCTTGGGCACCAAATAACAATCAATGGTATCACGTCGCTTTAACCAGAAGTGGCTCTTCTTGGCGGTTTTTTATTGATGGTACACAATTAGGATCAACGATTACCAGCAGCTCAATAGTTGATAATTGCAATGGGTATGTTGCATTAGGCAATAGAAACTTTAATGATGCACATTATGAAACTTATCTTGACGAAATAAGATTCAGCAAAGGTATTGCCCGCTGGACAGCTAATTTCACACCCTCAAAATACGCTTACAATACCGGGGTTAATCAAATTTCCAATAAAATTGATACAAATATCAAAGTAGAGGGTACTGGTAGTGAGAGATGTTTGATTGGACAAGCACAGTCAGATGACAACACTGTCGGCCTCTGGCATCTGGATGAAACGGGGGGCGCGGGAGCGTATATCAAAGATAGTAGTGGTAATAGTTATAATGGTACACCGACTGGAACCAGTGTCGCCGATGGTGTTAGTGGTAAAGCGAGAAAATTTAACGGTAGTAGTGATTATATTGATACGCCGGCATTATCCAGCTTCACCAGTGGCAATCCGACTACTTTTGAGTCATGGTTTAAACCCGAAGTTTTAGATGGTACTCAAAATATAATCATGGACAGCAATTTCAGAATCAGGATGGAGATCAGTAGTACCAATCAAATCAACGTTAATCTCGGAAACGGGAGTTCCTGGTGTGTAACGAATTTGACAGGGGGGCAGGCACTATCTGCCAAGCAATGGTATCATGCCACCGCTACTTGGGACAATTCCGCTTTGGTACTGTATCTAAACGGAAACAAGGTCGCTAGTCAGAGCGGCACCTGTTCTGTTAATTTATCTACTATGAGAATTGGCCAATATACTGGCGGTGGAAGTTATTATTTCCCCGGTGATATTGATGAAGTTCGAATATCCAACGTCGCCCGCACGCCGGAAGAAATCGCCGAAGCCTACCGCATGGGCGCATTTCATTATCTGACCCGCTCTTTGGCTTCGCCTGAAGATATATCTTCCAATAATAAACTGACTTATTACATCGCTTCCGACCAACCCGGCACGCACATCAACACCACTGTTGGAGAATCACCTTATGCCAATGGTCAACCGGATGCCAATACCGTAGGATTGTGGCATATGGACGGAGACAACAATGAAGTGTTAAATTATGATTTGTCCGGAAGTACCATTCGTACTCGAGATTGGGTGGAAATCGATCCCAATGCCAATAAAATTAGTCAAAACAATGGTGTAGTCCTGTCGGCCGGCACACTGGCGGCCTGGGATTCTGGTTTAATTTCACGAGGTACATTTGAGAGAGAAGCGGGTAAACAGATTTATGCCAAATTTACCACCAGCACATCCGTGGCCACTCCCAATCATATGATGATCGGCTGGGGACAAAATCAGATTTCTTCCGGTAGCTACACGACTATCAGTCATGCTCTATATTTTAATGCTGGTACATTTTCCGTCTATCAAGATGGAGCATCATTTGGCGGGCCATATGGATCTGGCTATACTGCCAACACAACTTATGAAGTCAGGATTACTTTGTTGCCAACTGGTAGTGCTAAATATGAAATTAAAGGTGGAACATACACGAATTGGACTACTTTATTGGCAGCGGACAATCCCAAGACCAATGAAAGTTTACGGGCGCAAATTGCCCAATACCGCCACACCGGTACTTTCAATACTATTTCTGTTTTCAATAATGACGTTGTGACTGACAGTTCCGGTTATGCCAACGATGGGCGGGTGTTCGAGGCTGTTAGTACTCAGGGAAAAGTTGGCGGAGCCAGATATTTTGACGGCAGTAACGACTATATCACTTTTTTGGATAGTGATGCTCTATCTTCAGCTACTATGACGCTCGAAGCCTGGGTAAATGTTGGAGATATGTCTGGCAGTAGTTTAATTGCCGGCAAGGGGGCGGAATATTGGCTCGCATATAACAATACAAGTACATGTTCTGCAGCCAATAAATTTTCATTTTTTCTTTATGATGGCGACTATCAATGTGTTAACAGTCATTTCGACGTTGAAAAGAATCGTTGGTATCACGTGGTGGGTGTATCTAATGGCAGTGCTCTGTACTTGTATGTAGATGGACAACTGGCCGGTGGTCCGGTCACTCAAGGAGCTTTGATCGCCAGTGCTAATAGTTTTGATATCGGATCATATGCAGGTACTCCATATGATGCTTTATACAATTTTAATGGCTCGATTGACGAAGTTCGACTTTCCAATGTGGCTCGCACCCCCGAAGAAATCCGCCAGGCTTATGAAGTTGGTAAAAGAACGCATGATGTGACGATAGACTTTGGAGCGTCTTTGGATAGTGGCAATTTGATTTCCGGGTCGGGCGACACTTCATTTACGGTTGATGCGACTGCTTATGGTTTATCACAAAAAGGATCCAATTTATTTATCGGCGACAAAATTATCGTCCGCGAAAACTATGACGGCACGGAATATATGGCTCAGGGTACGGTTGATAGTGTCAATCAATCAACCGGCGCGGTGACGGTTGTTTCGTGGGATGCCGGCGGCACCTTCCCGAGTGGAGGTTATACCGCCAACGCCGACGTTTTCAAATGGCAGAAAGAAACTTTTGATATTTTTGGCGCCATGCCTTCGCATGTCGACGCGGTGGATGAATTATCCTTCCGATTTCTCGACGGCAATCAGGGACGAACATTCTGGATTGATGATATCGGTATAGAGCAGAATGATGGGTATCTAACAGACCATACCGGCTCCACGATTACTTCTTCGCCGAATCAATATTTTCAATACAAAGCAATTTTAACCACTACCGATCCTGATCCGACACCGGCATTTGGTCCGATCACTTTGGATTATGATGCCTTGGATATGACCGGGGCGGCAACTTTGGAAAGCTATATCAATACAAACAATAATACTGCATTCAATATCCAGTGTCTGGGAGTGAGTGACGGCAGTACGGGTAACAATGTTGATTGTGAAGGTTCATTCAATCAGGCCAACTGGTATACGGTGGGATCGGATACCACTCCTCTTTCCGGGGCGACTATTCAAGGCACACCGGATATATCCGGCTGGACCGGTTATCCGTTGGGTAACGGTAGCGTCACTATTTACGCCCGGGCGCGCAACACGGACAGTGATGATTATAGTGGTGTGCATAATTTCAGCGTGGAAAAAGATATGAGTCGCCCGTCTGTGACATCAATAACTTCG
>JAHJAL010000009.1 GCA_018814055.1 Patescibacteria group bacterium | reverse complement strand
TGTAAAATGATATTGATGTTTTAATATTAATTATATAGATATGAATTTGGATAAATATACAATCAAGGCGCAGGAGGCGATTGCGGGGGCACAGAAATTGGCCAGGGAAAACAGTAGTCAGCAAATTTTGCCGATTCATTTACTGGATAGTTTGATCAATCAGAGTGATGGATTGGTGGGAGGATTACTGGTAAAGCTGAATGTTGATCTGGATGATTTGAGAAATAAGGTGCAGGAAAAAGTTAATGTTGTGCCCAAGGTGAGCGAGGGGGCGGGGCAATATCTTTCGCCTGATACGCAGAGAGTATTTGATGGGGCGGAGAAAGAGGCGGGGGAGATGGGGGATGAATATATCAGCAGTGAACATTTGTTGCTGAGTTTGATCCATGTGCCGGAAATCGATGAATCGTTGAATCTGGACAAAAATCAAATTTTGAATGAACTGAAGGATATGAGAGGTAGTCAAAGGGTGACGGACCAAAATCCGGAGGGGAAATATCAGGCACTAGAGAAATATACGCAGGATTTTACGCGGGAGGCAGCCGAGGGAAACATCGATCCGGTGGTGGGTAGGGATGAGGAAATGAGGAGAGTGATGCAAATATTGTCACGCCGGACCAAGAATAATCCGGTGCTGGTGGGTGAGCCGGGAACGGGCAAGACGGCGATAGCGGAAGGGTTGGCGCGTAAAATTGTGGATGGAGATGTGCCGGAGACTTTGAAAGGTAAGAAATTGCTGTCATTGGATATGGGTGCTTTGGTCGCCGGTTCGAAATTTCGGGGAGAATTTGAAGATCGGCTAAAGGCGGTGATCAAGGAGATTGAAAATTCGGATGGAAATATTATTTTGTTTATTGATGAACTACATTTGATTGTGGGTGCGGGGAAAACTGATGGGGCGATGGACGCGGGAAATTTGCTCAAACCAGCTTTGGCTCGGGGTAAAATGCGAGCGATTGGGGCGACGACTTTGAAAGAATATCGGCTATACATCGAGAAAGACGCAGCTTTGGAAAGACGTTTTCAACCGGTGATGGTGACAGAGCCGAGCGTGGAAGACGCGATCTCGATTTTGCGAGGAATCAAGGAGAAGTATGAAGTTCATCATGGAGTGAGAATCAAGGATAGCTCGATTGTGGCAGCGGTGAATTTGTCACGGCGATATATTACTGATCGATTTTTGCCGGACAAAGCGATTGATTTGATTGATGAGGCGGCTTCGACGCTAAGAATGGAGATTGATAGTAAGCCAATTGAAATTGATAAGATTGATCGTAAGATAACGCAACTAGAGATTGAAAAAGAGGCGCTCAAAAAAGAAAAGGACGATAAATCCAAGAAGCGTTTAAAAAAGATTGAAAAAGATTTATCAGAGCAAAAAGAACAGCAGAAATCGTTGGAATTGAAGTGGCAGAAAGAAAAAGAGGTGATTACAAATATCAAGACAGGTAAAAAGAAATTGGATGAGCTAAAGGAGGAGGCAGCCAAGGCAGAAAGAGAACATGATTTGGAGAAAGTGGCTGAAATTAATTATGGTAAAATTCCTGAATTACAGAAATCTTTGGAGCAAAGTCAAAAAGGGTTGGCCAAGATTCAAAAAGAGGGTGGTTTTCTGAAAGAGGAGGTGGATGAGGAGGATATTGCCAAGGTGGTCTCAAGGTGGACGGGGATTCCGGTGGACAAGATGCTGAGTGAAGAAAGTCAGAAGTTAACGCAGATGGAAGAACAGTTGCATAAAAGAGTAGTTGGTCAAGAAGAAGCAATCAAGGCGGTTAGTCAGGCAGTGCGTCGTTCGCGGGCGGGTTTGCAGGATGAAAACCGACCGATGGGATCGTTTATTTTCCTAGGCCCGACAGGTGTGGGCAAGACTGAGCTGGCCAAGAGTCTGGCGGAGTTTTTGTTTGACGATGAGCGGGCAATGGTGCGGATTGATATGAGTGAATATATGGAGAAACACGCAGTGGCCCGATTGATCGGTGCTCCTCCCGGATATGTGGGATATGAAGAAGGCGGACAGTTGACGGAAGCGGTGAGACGTCGGCCTTATAGCATTATTCTACTGGATGAAATTGAGAAAGCACATCCGGATGTATTTAATATATTATTGCAAGTATTGGATGATGGCAGGTTAACGGATAGCAAAGGACGAACGGTTGATTTCCGCAATGCTATCATAATCATGACGTCAAATCTGGCCAGTGGGGCAATTGCGGAGTTTATCAATGACCGGAAGAAGCAGGAGAAGGCGATAGATGACATACTTAAGACGGCTTTCCCACCTGAATTTTTGAATCGATTGGATGGGGTGATAATATTTCAGCATCTGAAGCCCAGTGATATGAACAAGATCGTGGAGATACAATTAGAGGATCTGGTTGATAGGTTGGATAAAAAGGGAATTAAATTATCAATAAGTGATAAGGCCAAAAAACAGTTGGCAATCAAGGGGTATGATCAGGTGTTTGGGGCTAGGCCGCTTAAGAGGTTGTTGCAGAACACGATTCTCGATGAATTGAGTATGATGATTATTGAGAATAAGGTTAAATCAGGGGACAAGGTGAAGGTAGATGTGGGAAATACTGGAGAGTTGGAGATTGCGAAAAAATAATTTTGAATGACGAATAGGAAATTACTAATGACTAATTACTAGAGGGGATGTGAGTTATCGTGAGTCTTTTTGTGTATAATAAAAGAGTTTATAAGTTATAACCAAATATTATGTTTGAAGATATTGTGTTGATCGAAAAACCGATTACCAAGTCCGAGTTAAATGAAATTGCTCAAAAAAGATTTGGTGATATGGTCAAGGGGGTAGTTGATTTGAAGAAAGAAATAATGGTTTTGGGGGGAGATTTACATGCTGATGAAGAATCGTATCTGTTGGAACATGGATCCAGCCAGTCTGATTTGTGGGGAATCAATTTGTATCCTGATCTGGAAATGCCGGATATGTTGGAATTTGATTCGATGATCAATATCAGGCCGCAACAGAATAACCGGTCTCGCAGTATCGAGGACGCTTCTATTCAAAAGAAGGTTATTGAGGTGGTTAATAAGTTAATAGAAAAGCAATAATGTTGCATAAAAGTTTACAATCAAGCAGATGGGGACAAATGTCACTTTATGAACAGATGGCTAATATCGGTAGTGAGTATGAGCGAGCCAAGAGGTGGAAAGAAAAGGGCAGTGAGAAATTATTTTGGGGGGCTGTTGACCGAATGTTGGAGCTCTTGGATATGACAATTGATGACAAACGATGGCACAATCATCGGTTGAAGGAGTTGTGCCGGCTGCGGGAGATGGTATTGGATGAGTTGTTGGATGAAGATACACGGATGACTGATTTTTCTAAGTATTTTATGCAGTTTAGTTGGATAGCGAGGTGATTAATTAATGGACCAGGCCGATCAATTAATTTTGGAGCAATTGGAACGGAAAAAACCCAGTATCAAACAATGTCGAGTATGCAGGGATGAGTTTGATATATCGGCAGATGATTTGAGCCTTTTAAAAAAGTTAATTGTACCGGTGCCGACGGAGTGTCCGGAATGTAATCATCGGCACCGACTTTGTTGGCGGAATGAGCGAAATTTATACAAGAGAAAATGTGATGCGACGGGAAAAGACATAATTTCCAATTATTCGCCGGATAAGCCATATAAAATATATGACAAGGATTATTGGTATTCGGATCAGTGGGATCCGATGGTGTTTGGCCGGGATTATGATCCGGGAGTGAGTTTTTTGGAGCAACTAAATGATTTGATGTCGGAAGCTCCTTACCCCAATTTGATGTGGTCAAACAGTGAGAATTCGGACTATACCAATCATGCGGCTGATAATAAGAATTGCTATATGATATCAACCGCTGGCGGAGCTGAGGATTGTTACTTTGGCAAAGGGATTATTTATTCAAAAAATTGCGTGGATTGTTTCAAAATAGAGAAATGTGAAGATTGTTATGAATGTGTGTTCGGAGTAGGTAATAACAGTTGTAAATATCTAGTGAACTCGAGGAATTGTTATAATTGTCATTTTTCGGATAATTTAACCGGATGTCGTGATTGTATACTGTCGAATAATCTGCGGAATAAGCAGTATTGCATACGCAACAAACAGGTGACGAAGGAGGAGTTTGATACTTTTGTGGCGGAAAACAGTTTTGAAAAACTAAAAAGTGAGTTTTTGGCAAACAGGAAAGAAAGAGTAGTCAAATTTGCCGAGATAACCAATTGCGAAAATAGTACAGGTAATTATATCGGCAATTCCAAGAATGGCTATATGTGCTTTGGTGGGGATGAATACGTTGATTGCCGGTATTGTTGGGACGGCAATGCGCCTTTGCTGGATAGTTATTATCTGTATTCCAGTGGTTGGGGGGCGCAGCTGCAATATAATTCGGCGGGTTGTGCCAGATCGTATAAATTGATTGGATGCAATTTGCTGTTTACAAATTCCAGAGACTGCAGTTATTGCCATTTCTGCAATACTACCAATAATTGTTTTGGCTGTGTGTCTCTGACCAACAAAGAATATTGTATTTTGAATAAGCAATACAGCCCAGGGGAGTATGAAAAATTGGTGGAGCAAATTAAACTAAACATGCTTGATACGGGCGAATATGGAGAATATTTCCTGATTGGTAATAGTCACTACGGATATAACGAAACGATTGCTCAGGAGTTCTTTCCACTATCCAAAGAAGAGGCACTAAAACAGGGTTTTAAGTGGAGTGATTATGATCCGGATAGTGGTTATGATGGTCCGTGGTATGAGCCAAATAGTGATGTCAATTATTATAAAGATGAGAGTCATTCTGGTGACTTGTTACAGGGAGTTCTAAGATGTATAGTAGTAACAGGTCGGCCCTATCGAATTATTGGGCCGGAGCTGGCTTTTTATTTGAAACACAATATCCCGATTCCAAAGAAAAGTCCGGATCAAAGGCACGAGGAGAGGTTTGGTTTGGTGAATCCATATCAACTATGGCATCGGCAGTGTATGTGTGAGGAAGTGGGGCATGGGCATGAGGGGAGGTGTCGGGTAGAGTTTGAGACAAGTTACGCGCCGGAAAGAAGCGAGAAGGTGTACTGTGAGGGGTGTTACCAGAAGGTGGTATTGTAGGGGCGGGGTTAACCCGCCCGTACTGGGAAATAAATAATTTTAATAATGGAAAATAAGGTTTGTAAACAATGTAGCGCTGATTTCGTAGTCGAAGATGAAGATCTGGAGTTTTATAAGAAGATGGCTCCCACTTTTGCGGGACAGACTTTTGATATTCCCAGTCCGACCAAGTGTCCTGATTGCAGGCAACAACATCGGCTGTGCTTTCGAACAGAGACAAATATCAGTAAATCAAAGTGTGCTTTATCCGGTAAGGAGGTATTGTCGATGTATTCACCTCAAACGCCTTATGCTGTGGCTGATTATGATGAGTGGATTGGTGATAAGTGGGATCCGTTGAGCTATGGTAGAGATTTTGATTTTGGTCGACCGTTTTTTGAACAATTTTATGAAATGGCAGTGAAAGTACCTATTCCGGTTAAAGCGGCGATAGACAATGAAAATTGCGACTTTTTGATGGCCGGAGCTCATAGTAAAGATTGCTATATGGGTTATGCTTTGATTAACAGCGAAGAATGCATGTATGGCAATTGGATGAAGTATTGCCGGGACTGTATTGACTGTTTCCAACTGTGGGAATGCGAATTGTGTTATGAGATAATTGATGGCCAGAATTGTTACGAATGTTCCTATTGTCAGGGGATTAGGAATTGTCGGGAAAGTATGCTGATGCGGGATTGTCAGGGATGTAATAATTGTTTTGGTTGTGTTAATTTGAATGGTAAACAGTATTGGATATTTAACAAGGCAGCAAGTAAAGAAGAATATGAAAAGATAGTAGAAGAATTCAAATACGGGCCGATCGAGCGTAAAAAAGAATTAAGAAATAAATATCTTGAATTAGTAGCGTCTACACCGAGAAGATACGCCAAGATATTCAACGCCGAGAATTCGTCAGGTGATTATATCAATAATTGTAAGAATGTTAAGAATAGTTTTTTTGTCGAAGAAAGTGAAAACATTAAGTACGCCAATAATTTTACCGAGGGGCGCGATAGTCAGGATTCGATGAATTCGGGATATAATTCGGAGAGAATTTATATGTCGGTTGCTTCTGGGGCTGATTCACAGAACCTGATGTTTGATTTGTTTGTTTTTGACAATGTGGGCAATGTGCATTATTCGGTTAATTGCAATAAGGGAGTAAGTGATTGTTTTGCATGTGTAAGCTTGAAGAAAAAACAATACTGCGTTTTTAACAAGCAATATACCAAGGAAGAATATGAAGAGTTGGTAGCTCGAATAATTAAACATATGCAGAAGACAGGGGAATGGGGCGAGTTTTTTCCGGTCAAGATGTCGCCGTGGGCGTACAATGAATCAAAGGCCCAGTTGTTTTTTCCATTGAAAAAGGAAGAGGTGCATGAGTATGGTGCTTGGTGGCGGGACGAAAAGCCAGTCACTGATTATCAAGGTGAATTTGTTGAGCCAAAAGATATCCGGCAGTATAATCCAACCCATAATTCTGATGCGCAAATTGAGATTGATAATTTGTTGAAAGGGGGGGCTATTGAGTGCGTGGTGACTGGCAGGCCGTTTCGAGTTACTTCCAAGGAATTATCTTTTTATATCAAACAGGGTATTCCAATCCCTCGTGAACATCCGGAAAACAGGATTTATCGCAAATTGAAGTTGATAAGTTTTTGTAGACTGTTTAAACGGCAGTGTGATTGTAGTGATGATGGGCATGGGCATGCGGGCAGATGCGAGGTGAATTTTGAGACGACGTATGCGCCGAGTAGTAAAGAGAAGGTGTACTGTGAGAGTTGTTATCAGAAGAGTGTGATTTAATTATGAATTACTAATTACTTGAAGTGTCATCCCGTTCAGGAAGCGAGTACTCGAGCGCTCCTAGAACCGGGATCCAGAAAGAATTGATATTGTTTTTACTTAATTGAATCTTTCTGGATCCTGTATCCCTAACGCTCCTAACGTCGCTTAGGGTACAGGATGACAAACAATAAATGGATTATATTCGTGGAAAATAAAGTTTGTAAACAATGTAGTGTTGGTTTTGTAGTAGAAGATAGTGATTTAGAGTTTTACAAGAAAATCTCGCCAAACTTTGGCGAGAAAGTTTTTGATATACCGAGTCCGACTTTGTGCCCGCAATGTCGGATGAGAAGGAGGATTGCCTTTCGCAATGATTGGTGTTTGTACAAAAGAAAGAGTGATCAAAGTGGCAAAGATATATTGTCGATTTATTCGGAAGATAAGCCATTCAAAGTTTATGGGCTACATGAGTGGTGGAGTGATGAGTGGGGCGCTCTGGAATATGGGCGGGATTTTGATTTTGGTAAATTATTTTTTCAGCAATGGCGGGAGTTACAATTGGCGGTACCGAGACTGGGGTTGTATGTTGATAATCTGAGTGAGAATTGTGATTTTTGCAATCAGATTACTATGTCCAAGGATTGTTATATGGCGTTTGGGAGCACTTCCAATCAACGCTGTTATTATGGTTCAAGGATGAATCATTCAAAAGATTGCATGGATTGTTTGTTTGCGATCAAGAGTGAGGAGTGTTATGAGTGCGTGGATGTGTTTTCGAGTTTTAATTTGAAATATTCGCAGAACTGTGCGAATTGTGCGGATAGTTTGTTTTTGTATAACTGTCGGGGATTGTCTGATTGTATGTTTTGCGTGAATTTGCAAAACAAGTCGTATTGTATTTTTAATAAACAATATTC
>JAHJAL010000038.1 GCA_018814055.1 Patescibacteria group bacterium | reverse complement strand
CTTTATGGCTTCTTTGGCCTGTTCTTTATCTGGAGGAATGCCGTGCCAGATGGGTTTGTTTTCCATGAAATCTACGCCTTTTCCCGGGATAGTATGAGCAAGTATTAGAGTGGGTTTCTCGTAAACGGCCTTGGCCTGGTTGCAGGCGTCAATGATGTCTTCGATGTTGTGGCCGTCGACGTCAATGACGTGCCAGTTGAAGGATTCGTATTTTTGTTTTAATGGTTCAAGGGGCATGATATCTTCAGTAAAGCCGTCGATTTGGATATTGTTGCGGTCCATAATCTGGGTGACATTGTTGAGGTTGTATTTGGCGGCAAACATAACCGCTTCCCAAGTTTGGCCCTCATTGAGCTCTCCATCGGAGGTGAGGCAGTAAATATGGTGTTTATTGTTATCCAGTTTGGCAGCCAGGGCCAAGCCGCAAGCTTGGGAAAGTCCTTGACCGAGTGGGCCGCTGGTGTTTTCGATTCCGGGCAAACCAGCGCGGTGAGGATGTCCTTGCAGATCACTGCCAAGTTTGCGCAGGGTCAAAAGCTTTTTGCGAGGAAAATAACCGGCCTGGGCCAAAGTGGCGTATAGAACCGGACAAATATGACCATTGGAGAGAATTAAACGATCGCGCTCTTTCCACCAAGGGTCTTTGGGGTTGTGGTTTAAAACATTGAAATATAGAGCAGTAAATACGTCCGCCATGCCTAAAGGGCCAGCGCTATGACCAGATGCTGCTTCGAGTAATGATCTAATTATATCGATTCTGATGTTTCTAGCGATTTGACTTAATTTGTCGATAGATTTGATCTTTTTCATGATGAAGTTATTAGATTTTCCAAATCTTCTATTTTTTTGTCTATATCTGTCGATAAAAATATTTCCGAGCCGGCAACGATCTCGTTGGCTCCAGCCAGAAGAACTTGTTTGATAATATTCTTGGGTTTGGTGTGCATACCGCCATCCACTTGGATGTTCAAATTCGGATATCGATTACGCAGAGTTTTGATTTTGCGCAGCACCTGAGGAATAAAGTTTTGATTGCCTTTGCCCGGATTTACTCCCATGACAGTAACGCCGTCTAATTTGGGAATATACTTTTCTATTTTACTGATTGGGGTGTCGGGATTGATCGCAACGTATAATTTGATGTAGTTGTCATGATAAATTTTGAATATCTGGTCCCAGTCAACTAAAGATTCGATATGAATGATAAATTTTTCCGTGCCGGCGGTTATCCAGTCCTCGATGATGTATTCGGGATGATTGACCATCATGTGCAGTTCGGTGGCCGGTAAAGGATTGAGTTTGTATAAGTCCTGGGAAGTGATATTGGTCTTTTGAGGAATAAATTTGCCGTCCATATAGTCGATTTGGATATACTCGACAAAGTCTTCAACTGCATCGATTTTGTCGATCAGCTGCTTTTTGTCGGTTGCCAAGATAGCTGGTATTAACTTTTTTTTGAGCATTTTTCGTAAAATAATATTTGTTTTAGACGTCTTTTGTTTCTAATTTTGCCCGAGAATGGTGTTTTGATAAACTTGCCCACGGTCTTTTTGGCTTCTGCTTTGGTGATAAAGTCGGCGGGGAGAATGAGTACATGAGGATCATCATCATTTCTGGCCGAAGCCGCTACTTTGTGATTCCAACACAAGGCAGCTCGAATACATTTGGTTTTGTTGGCCAGTATATCCATCCCGACACCCGAACCACAGATTAGAATGCCAATGTTTTGTTTTTTGTTTTGGGCTACTTCCTGGCAGACTTTTTTGCCGAAGTCCGGAAAATCGTCTTTGGCTTGATAGCGGTGATTGCCATGATCGACTACATTGTAACCTTTTTTGTAAAGGTATTTTTTGATGTCATATTTCAGGCAATATCCCCGGTGATCTGCACCGATGTGAATAGTAGGTTTGTTCATTTATGCATTTACTAATTCTCTTGTCTTATTATAGCCAATTGTTGCAATAATACTACTGATGTTATAGATCTCTTTTCGGTAATGGTCATCAGTTATTGGCATTTCAATTAGCTTATTTTTTGCTGATGCAATAGCGTAATGATACGCGATTACTGGAGTAATTTTTTGTTTTAATAGATCAATAGTGTCTTCAGGTTTAATAAGGTTCGATATATCTTTTCCCTTGATATCTAAAATAATTTTCGCAAGAG
>JAHJAL010000037.1 GCA_018814055.1 Patescibacteria group bacterium | reverse complement strand
TTGGTATTCGCCGACCGTACCGCCAATTTCGATCAGGACGACTTCGGCCTGATGTGCTTTGCCGGCTTTCTCGAATCGACGGATCATTTCTTCGGGGACATGGGGAACTATTTCGACGTCTTCGCCCTCGTATTCAAAAGCTCGTTCTTTGCGGATAATTTCTTGATAGACTTGTCCGTTGGTGAGGTAGTTGACTTTTTGAAGATCGCAATTGAGGAATCTTTCGTAGTTGCCTATATCTTGGTCACATTCTAAACCATCGTCGGTGACAAATACTTCACCGTGTTCCTGGGGACGGATGGTACCGGCGTCAACGTTCATATAGGCGTCACATTTGACGCAGGTGACGCGGATACCTCTTGATTTTAGGAGTATGGCGATGGAGGCGGTGGTGATGCCTTTTCCCAATCCGGATATGACGCCGCCGGAGACGAAAATGTATTTGGTCATGATGAAAAGTGAATAATTATAAAAAAGATAATAATTATTTAATGTAGGTATATTATCATTGTAGAGGAAAGGGGCGGAAGATAAAAGGTAGAAAAATTTGGAAAAGGAAAAAATTAAAATGCATCAACCTTTATTATGATAATATTGATATAGACTGATTAATGAATAATTGATAATCAATGCACAATTGATCATTGCTTGATAAATAATTATCCATTATTAATTATTAATTATCTAATGAACGAGATTGAGGATATCAAAAATCGATTGGATTTGGTGGAGATAGCCAAAGAGTATATGACGGTGAGGCCGGCGGGGCGGAATCTCAAGGCTTTGTGTCCGCTGCATAGCGAGAAGACACCTTCTTTGATGATATCGGTTGATAAGCAGATTTGGCGGTGTTTTGGGTGCGGGGAGGGGGGGGATATGTTTACCTTGATTGAGAAGATGGAAGGAGTGGATTTTTATGAGGCCTTGAAGATTTTGGCGGAAAAGGCCGGGGTGGAACTTCGTCGGGACGAGGGGTACAAGAAATACAAGAAGCAACAGGGATTGGCGATTGATATCAATACTCTGGCGGCCATGTTTTATCATAAATCATTTCTGGTTAGCAAATCAGGTCAATTGGCTCGAGAGTATATTCGAAAAAGAGGATTGGATGATAAAATTATTGAAAAGTTTTTGATTGGCTATGCGCCGGATATGTGGGATGCTTTAACAAATTTTCTCTTGAAGAGGGGATATACCAATGATCAAATTGTCAAAGCCGGCTTGGGGTCATATACCAAAAGGGGTAATGTGGTGGATAGATTTCGGCAGCGAGTGATGTTCCCGATTGCCAATAACCGGGGTAAGATCGTGGGGTTTACCGGTCGGGTGTTGCGGGAGGAGGACAACCCGAAGTATTTGAATACGCCGGCTACGAAAATTTTTGATAAAAGTCGGATATGGTATGGTTTTGGTTTTGCCAAGGATAGTATCAGGCAGCAAAAAGAGGTGATTGTTTGTGAAGGACAGATGGATGTGATCGCTTGTCATCAATTTGGATTCTTGAATTCGGTTTGTAGTTCGGGAACGGCGATATCTACCAGTCAATTAAAATTGTTGAAAAGGATTTGTGATAGGGTGTTGTTGGCTTTTGACAATGATGGAGCGGGGATTCGGTCCGGGTATCGATTGACGGGTATGGCGTTGGAGGCTGGCCTGAGTGTAAAAGTGGTAGATTTGGGGGATTTCAAGGATCCTGATGAAATGATTAGATCTGATTTTGACAAGTGGCAGCAGTCGGTGGATCAAGCCAAGGGATTTGTGGATTATTTTTTGCAGGCGATGGATAGTAAAAGTTCGGAAGTAAAAGACAAGAGTAAGTTGGCGGGTGAAATTATTCCACTGATAGGGCAAGTGCCGGATGAGGTGGAAAAAGGTTACTATTTGTCTTTGCTGGCTGAGAAATTGAGGGTGGATGAGCAATTTGTGATAGAAAAGTTCAATAAACGACAAAAAGAAAGCAGGAAAATTTTTTTGAGGGAGGAAGAAAGTGGTAAAATCTCGGCGGAGGAAAGATTGACCGCTTTGCTGATGGCTTTTTTTGGCCAGCTACGGCACAAAATAATGAGTTTGCAGGTTGATTTCTTTTCTGGTAGTATTAAGGAAATAATACAAATGTTGCAAAAGAAAGCGATTGAGAAAGTTGGATTTAAGTGGGAATGGATAACGGAAGGTATCGACAAAGATGCGCTTGATCGGTGGAACAGTATGGTGATGAAAGTGGAGAATGATTATGAACATTATGATTTGGAAGCAGTGGCGGTAGAGATTGAGATGTTGATGGATCGAATTGAGTCTGACCGTAATGAAAGTGGTAAGCAAATACTGGAGGATCAGATTAAGCAGGCGGAAACACAGGGTGATCGGGAAAAGGTAAAAGACTATATTAGGAGGTTGCAGGATTTGATAATTAAAGGAAAGTAAGAAAATTTTATTGAAAAAACCTTTGGTAAGCAAGGGTTTGTCTTTGTTGTCATTTTTTATAATTACTATCAATGAGTAAAAAAAAGAAGAAAAAAACAACCAGCAAAAGGGCAGTCAAAAAGTCAACCAAGCGCAAGGCGGCGTCTAAACGAAAGGTGAAGAAGGTATCGAAAAAATCCAAGAAGAAAGTGGTGAAAATGAAGATTGCCAAGAGAAAATCGGGGCGCAAGACTGCCAAGAGAAAGGTGGTCAAGAGAAAAGTAAAGAAAAAGGTAATAAAAAAGAAGATCTCAAAAAAGAAGGTACCAAAAAAGATATCAAAAAAAGTCAGGTCCAAACAGAGCAAAAGAAAAGTGTTGAAATCTTTGGTCAAGACAAAGGTAAAAAAGCCGCTTGTGGTGGCGGTGCAGCCGAGTGCGGTGGAAGAGTTGTCTTTGGTCAAAAGGAGGTCTCGAGCCAAAAAGAAGGTGGGTTTGTCCAAAGATGAGATACTGGCCAAGGTGACGGAAGATGTGTATGGTGACAATACGGCCAATGTGCAGGAGTTGGTAGAAAAAGGTCGGGAACAAGGGTTTATCACCCAGCGGGAGATCATGCAGACTTTGCCCAAGATCGAAGAAGATATTGAGCTCTTGGATGATTTTTACTCTCTTTTGAATGAAGCCGGGATTGAGATGGTGGAGAGTGAGGAGAGCTTGAAAGACGTGGTGGCGCCGGGCGAGGAAGAGTTGCTTGAAAGTGCGGCCAAGTATCAGGCAGAAGCCAAAGATGAGGGTTTACAGGATGTATCTAGAGATTCAGTTCGTTTG
>JAHJAL010000036.1 GCA_018814055.1 Patescibacteria group bacterium | reverse complement strand
TGTTTTCCCTACAAGGGTAATCCCTATTAAATCCTTCAATGATGTTCTTTGCTAACTCCACAACATCATCAATTTGTACTCCATCAACTCCAACAAAATACACATCATCCAATAATTGTTTTCTTCTTAAATACTCAGAATAAATATATACATCGTCGACACCCTCACAAATAACAGAATACTTATGAAAAAACATATCAAGATACTTTTCTTGTTTTGTTGATTGCGTTATTTTCTTATTCCCAAAATCAATGTGTCTAATATTATTAAAATCTTTCAAGTAAAATACTTTAATCTCATTAGTAGAATAATGACCTGCAACAAAACCAGATAAAAAAACCGGATCGTGCGTAATCAAAAAAATTTGCTTACCACTTTTCTTCGACAATAAAGCAAACTCCTCTGCAACACGTTTTCTTATTCGCTTATTTAAAAAAACCTCAGGTTCATCAATGAATAACATTTTTGTCAAAGGATCATACATAGACAAAAACAATCTCATAACAGCTTTAATACCATCACCACAAACATCCAAACGAATAAAATGTTTATGTTTGCAATCCAATAATTTGTCTAAATCATCATCATGTTCAATTACATTTTTACAAAAAGGATTATTCTTTGTAATAAATAACTCCATTACAGATCTTTCGCTAATATCAACCACTAATTCACAATCGAACAGCTTCAGCAACAAACTATTTAGATCCGAAATTAAATCGGGACGGTTTAATAAATAATTATAATTATCTTTTGGACAACTTCTTTTTGATACAATAACCTCACCCAAGACATTTAGTCTTTCCTCTGTTGCTTCGTTGGCAATAAAATTTTGAATTATTCTTTTATACCAACCATAATTCTGCCGATCAACACCAAATTCTTTTTTTTCAATACATTTCTTCAGTTCATCATTCAATACATCTGTCTTTAATTCATCAATAACACCATTATCATTCCTATAAAATCGAATTAATTTTTGGCCATTACTTTCAAAAACAAGATTATTTTCTATATCATCAAAATCAGATTCCACAAATTCTAATACGTGAATATTCTCTCCTGACAACCACTTCCCACCTAAAAAATTAGTATTCATAGGAGCGGATCGTATTTCTCTCAACAAAGTAGTTTTTCCAACATTATTTGGACCAATGAATATATTTATATCTCCAAACTCAAGCTCTGTCTGATTAACCAATTTTATTTTATTGATTCTCATGAAATAACATTATTTAATTTATTCTCTATAACACCACTCACAATAAACCCTCCCCTTACCCAACTCATATGTCGTCTCAAACCAATTCCCACACCGTCCCCCATGATCACAACCAACCTGCCTTTCTCCATTCGTCATTCGTAATTCAGCCTGCCCCACTGTATAGCTGGGAGCCTGCCCCGTCGCATGACTGGGGTCATCCGTAATTTTCCCACAATCACACTGCCTTTTGAAAAACTTCGCCCGATTAATATCCCTATTCCTCACCCTCCTCCTCTCATCCGGATGCACCGTCGGTACCGGCAAACCCCGTTTGATATAAAAATACAATTCCTGCGATATAATTCTAAAAGGCCTTCCCGCCACATCACACTTAATCACCCCCTGCAAACATTTATCAATCTCACCCTGTGCACCCGCATTAACCTGCGGATCATATTGCCGTATAGGCAACGGCTGATAATATTGATCAAAACTATACTGCAGCTCCGGCTTATCACACCAATTCGCCCCCATCGCCAGGGCTTGCTCTTTGGTCAGAGGATAATATTCATTCGCAATCGTTTCATTGTAGCCAAATGGAGAAAACGACATTGGGAAAAACTTTCCCCATTCACCAGTTCGCTGCATATGCTCGATAATTTTTGGCACCAGCTCTTCATATTCTTCTTTTGAGTATTGCTTGTTCAAAATACAATACTGCTTCCCCCGCAAGCCCGCACAACCAAAACAATCCTTCGCTCCCTGTCCACAAAACCACGAATAATAAACATTGGCCACATTTTCCCAAACCTCATTACAAAAACACACATTATTCGCATTCAATCCCACCGTCACCGAGCAATAAACCCGCTCGGAATCCAATCCAAACGATTCCACATCCATAAAATCCTTACTCCGGTTGATCACCATCGAATACCGAATATTTTCCGAATTATCCACCAACAAACAATCCTTTACCTGCCGACTATCACCAATATAATCACCTGTACAATCTTCACTCGAATAAACTTGGGCAAACCGGCTGGGCTCACTCACCCACAAATTTTTCACCTGCCCTTCAATCCCCGTTCGATACGTTTTATCACCATTTACATACAACTCAATAAACTTCTCATACTCATCTTTCGTCCTTGATTGATTGAAAATATAATATTGTTTATTGTTCAGATTCTTACACCCAAAACAATTATTACAACCAACGCAACCGTCCAACCAATAACTTTCCCGACAATTCTTTAAGTTTGTCGAATAATAGCACCCATAACAATCATAGGCATTAACAACCTCATAACAACCTTCGCAATTAATTACCTTGGTACAATCCACACAATCCCGCGAAAATCCAAACGCATTACCATACAAACAATTCTCCGACTCCGTACTATCCTGCGTCATATAACAATTCTTCAGCAAATTCGAATTGTTGGAAAAATCACTATTCTCGTCATCAGCCACCGAATTATGAAACAACGGCACTGCCAAAAATAACTCCTGAAGCTGGTCAAAAAATGACCTGGAAAAATCCACTTCCCTTCCATATTGCATAGGATCCCAAACATCTGAATACCAAATATCCCGATGATAAATCTTGTATTTACAATCCGGATTAAACATCGATACCATATCTTGACCAGTTGTATCACACTTCCTTCGATACAACGCCCATGTATTACGAAAAGTCATCCTCTGCTTTGACCGACAATCCCTACACATATTTGGTAAAGGTAATTCAAATTTTCTCCCACCAATGTCCACCTCCATCTTATCTAGAAATTCCCGATCTTCATCCGTCACCACAAAATCAACACTACACCTACTACAATTCTTGTTAATCATTTTAATAATTCATTATAAATCGTTCATTCATCTTACACTTTCCTAGCCAATAAATTGTATCTCATAAAATAATCCGAAAAATCAGTCATTGCCGACGACTCATCCAACAATTCATCACAAACCAATTCTCTCAGCCTCACTAATTCTTTCAAGCGACAACCCCGCCACCGTTTATCATTTATCGACAAATCAATTAACTCCAACATTCTGTCCATCGCCCCCCAAAACATCTTCTCATTCCCTTTTTCCTTCCACTTCTTCGCTCTGCCATATTCACTACCCACATTAGCCAACTGCTCCGCCAACGTCATCTTTTCCCATCGTCCGGATTGTAAACCCACATGTCCCATCACCCCACCTCCACCAGCTCAAATAGAATTTCTTTAATTAACTCTCTGGTCTTTTCGTCTTCCACATCTCGCGATCGATTATTCTGTTGCGGCCTTACATTTATCATTGAATCATATTCCAAAAAATCAGGCATCGACAGATCGGGATACAAATTTATCCCCCACAAATCATTTTGTTTCGAACCTTTTTCCAGTAAAAACGCTTCCTCATCCGCATGCAAATCCGCTCCCAGCGCCATCACACGGCGCTCCACATCAACCACGCCCTTGACCATATCACCAAACCTCCAGGATGCAATTTCTTTTAATCGTTCCTGTGAAATCTTCTGATCAATCAAAACAATATCTTCCATAAATAATTGTTATCAAATATATCCTAATTATACACCAAAAAAGACGCGATAACCCACGTCCCTCCTCGTAATTTGTCATTTATAATTAGTAATCAAACAACACTATTCTGATAGCATTTTTCACAATAAACCTTCTCCTCTCTCTCCGGCGCGTACGTCGTCTCAAACATATTCGGACAACGCTGCGTTTTCTCATCCCCCGTTAATTCTTCATTCTTAATTCTTAATTGATTATCACACTGTCTCTTCCACAACCTCATCGGATTCCTCAACTTCACCCGTGCGTAATGCCGGCAGTTAAAACACAATTTCGGCAACGGCAAACCATGTTCCAAATAAAACGCCAACTCCTGCGGTAAAATCTTGAAACCGATCGTACATTGCTCGTTACATTCACCTTTATGCTCACACTCAATCACTTCCCGCAAAATCCCCTCGCCCAGCGCCCGCAACTCATCCACACTCTCCGGCAAATCACCCGCCTTCTTCGTGACCGCCACATTCCTGGCCACATCATAAGACCAGTTAAACCCGCACTCCACCGCCACGCTCTGATCAATCGGATAATACTCCTGCGCCACCGTCTCGTTATACCCATACGGCGACATCTCCGGCGGAAAAAACTCCCCGTACCGATACTCCCGCCCCAGCCGATCCACGTACGGCAAATCCATCATCTGCCGCTTAATCCGCTCCACCATCGTCCCATATTCACTTTCCGGATACCGCCTATTCAAAATACAATTCTCCTGCCGCGACAAACCCACACAACCAAACAGATTCTTCGAACTATAACAATTCAAAGAATAACGCACGTTACTCGAATTATGCACCACTCCCACAAACTGAATATCATTCGAATTAATCCCGGCATCAAACGCCTCATAAATCACACTCGAATTTGCCCCCACCCCCGGACTGGCGTCATAAACATCGCTCATCTGATAACCACCCCACACCGCGTACCTGCAATTCTGCAAACCATTTACCAGATCATAACATTCATGACAATTCTTCGCTCCCTCCAGATTATCTCCCGTCGAATTTTCACAATTCACCAGATTGGCAAACTTTCGCACTTGCCCCGCCCGCAACTTTTCAAATTCCACCCGCGTCCGCTCCAATCCCGCCCGACTCCGCAAATCCAGATCCGCCACCTTCCGCTCATAAGCAGCCTTGTCATACGGCTGATTAAAAATATAATACTGTTTATTCCGCAAACCGGTACAGCCTACACAATCACGACAACCCTGACAATCATAAATAAAATAACAATCACTGCAATTCGTGCAATCCTGCCCCCAAAACACCTTATAACAATTCTTCCCCGCCACCAGTTCGTAACAATACTCATTATTATTGGCAATATACAAATCCAGAGAATCCCTGTTCGCCCCCACCCGATTACCATACATCACCCGCTCGTTCTCATACGCCGCCGAAATCAGATACGAATCCTTGCTGTCCGAATTCACGTTACAAAACTCTGAATTTTCGACATTTTTATTGGAAACATTAATCTGCGGCACCGCGTAATACAAATCCCGCCACTGCTCAAAGAAACTCCTGGAAAAATCATACTCCCGCCCGTAATCCAGCGGACTCCAGGCATCCGAAAACCAGTAACTCTGATCATAAATCTTGATCGGCTTATCGGGTGAAAAAGACGAAATCACCTCTTTCCCTGTCGCCGCACACTTATTTCGGTACAAAGACCGCTCATTCCGCCAGACAAACCGCCGCACCCGCCGGCACTCCGGACACCACGTCGGCGTCGGCGTCCCGATTTTACGGTAAAAAACCAGATCATCATCAGCTACAATAAAATCAGCATTGCATTTTCTACAAACCTTTTTTTCCATAAAACACCGAATAATTCATATAACGCCACACTTCTTCACACTTTTCAAAACCGGCATCTTTCAACCACCCCAGTTGCTTTCCCAAGGCACTAGGAAAATCAGTCTTTTTGTAATTTTCATTAAACCAAAAATCAACATCTGCCTT
>JAHJAL010000035.1 GCA_018814055.1 Patescibacteria group bacterium | reverse complement strand
TTGCAATAGCCATGACAGATAAGAGGGCTTTTTTCATTTATACTCCTTTGAAAGATAAATATTTTTGTATGTTTATTGTTTCTCTTCTTGCACGTTCTTGACCGGTTTTTTGTCTTTGAATACTGATCCCAAAACGCCGTTGATAAATTTGGAAGAGTTTTCTCCCCCATAGGCCTTACCTAATTCAACGGCTTCATTGATGGCTACTTTGGGGGGAATATCTTCATCATACAATAATTCGTAAATGGCAATCCACAACAAGACACGATCGGTTACCGGAATCTGGTCCAAAGGCCATTCCGGAGCGTATTTGGTGATGGTTTGGTTGATTTTTTCCTGGTATTGGTTGATGCCTGAGAGTAATTTGTCCAAGAAGCTAGTGTCTTTCACCTTGGGAATAAGTTTTTTAATATTCCTTTTCACAATCTCGTCTAGTTCGAGATCATCTCGAAAATCTTTTTCATACAAAGATTGTAAAGCAATGATGCGAAATAGGTGCCTAGAACCTGAACTCATTATTATTTTTTAGCAGTGCTTTTTTTGGATACGGTTTTTTTCTCCACAACTCGTCTTTTTTTGTAGCTGCCGCAGACTTCGCAGATATGGTGTGGTTTCTTGGGTGATTTACACATACTACATTTGGTTATGGTGGGTTTGCTTAATTTTTGATGAGAACGCCTTTGGTTTCGGGCTGATTTGGTATGTCTTTTCTTGGGAACGGCCATAATAAACTCCTATTCATTTAATATCGTCTATGCATTATTTTACGTTTTTTTGGTAATTTAGGCAATATTTCTTTGTCTCACCATCCGCCGCCGCCACCACCACCGCCGCCGCCGCCGGAAGAGCCGCCGCCGCCGGAACCGGATGAGGAGGGAGAGGATGACATGGTGGAAGACATGTTCGAGGACATAGCGGTCAGGTTGGAGGAAAAGGAATCAATGTCAAATGAAGTGGCAAACGCAGTGCCGGTATACCAGTATGGATGGTAGTTGTTCATGTATTCTTCGCCATAAATTTCTTTCATCTTGGCAATCCATTGTTTAACCATTTTGAAGGCAATGGCGTAGGGAAGTAATTTTTCAAATAAATGTTCTTCTTCGTTGAACATTTGACGGTATTTTTCGGCTGTTTCCATAAACAGCCGAAAGCCTTTGGTTTGCCAAAGTAATTCAGCGCCATGGGTCGTCATTTTGCTCATAAAATAGCTGAAGACTAGCACGATGATACCACTAGCAAGCAAATTGATACCCAAAAACGGGATAATAAATCCAAAGAAAAATGAGGAAAATGCCATGAGTATACCGATAACTAGCATAATGCTCTGCCAGTCGAATCCTTTTTGGACGAATATCTTTTTTTGCATTAATTCGGCTTTGACCCGGTCTTTGATGGGGGTTATCTTTTTGTAGAACTTGTTTTTGAGGGAAGAGATTTTGACTGATTTACTGCTGTCAAATAGCGATTGATATAGTAATTTTTCGCTGGCATCAAGTTCGTTTAATTGACCGGTCATATCTTCATTTTTGATCAATTTATAATCTTTGCTTTTGAAAATTAGTCCTTTTTCTTCGAGTTCATTGATGGTGATATATTTTTTTACGGCTAGATTGATAATGCTGGCGGTGATGCTATGAGTACTGAGATTGCCAAAGGACATGAGCATGTTGATCTGCATCGGGTTGAGGCGGTCGGGCGGTTCGTATTCGGCAATGATTGTTTTGCCCAAATTGGGATCTTTGCCGTGCCGTGACCATATGACATAACAAATTATCAGTGCGATTAGGGGAATCATAAAAGAAAGAATGTTGAGTGCCAAGAAAATTATAGCCAGAATCATGGCGCCGTTTTGCTCCCACCAAGTGGGAGGGGGTGGTGTATATGAATCGACAATACCTTTGGGAAAGGTGACAGAAGTGGTAATACCGGTTTTTTTGTAGAGAGTGGAAGTGGAGTCGTATTGCAGTGAATTTTGATCAAGCCATTTGTATTGGACCAAATTGGTCTCTTTTGAACCGAACTCACCCGAGTAATTATATATTTCAGTGTTTGATTTGGTTATCTCTTCGGGAAAATGTACGACAGCGGAAAATTTGTCAAACTCCATATCCCAGAAGGCGCCATGAATATTCCAGTATAACTCATCAAAATCAGGGCTGATATTGATTAGGGCGTTATCGACGTGATACTTGATTATATAACCATTTTCACCGGTGACGACGATGTCGGGATCGCCAATTTTCCAGGTAATAGTATCATAGTAGGAATCAGTGGTAGTGGAATAATTATAGGGATTGCCGTCGAAATCGGTAATGCTATATAAGGTAATAGGATTGGTAATTTTGTTGTCTTCCAAATACCGCGCAGTTGACAGAGTCCGGAATATGCCATGCCGATCGGGTAAATTTCCGCAATCTGCGATGATGTATTCGGTAATATCCAAGGAAGCGTCGGTGTTGACCGTGATGTCGGTATTGAAATCTTTGACGTACCATTCGGTGACGTAACTTCGAGCATGGGCGTTGCTTGGAAAAATAAAAAATATTGAAATAAAGAGGAAAAATAGTTTTTTCATTGAATTGATAATTGGAATAATAGACTCGTTTTCATTTTATCATTAATATTTATTCAATTCTCGTTCTATATTGCAGCGCCTCCGCGATATGTTCTGATTTGATACCCAAGCTGGCGTCTAAATCAGCGATAGTGCGGGAGACTTTGAGGAGGCGGTGGTAGGAGCGGGCGGAGAGATTCATTTGATTGACAGCGTTTTTCAAGATTGTATCGGCTGATGAATCCATTTGGCATTGGCGTTCCACTTCCTGGGCGAGCATATCGGAGTTGCAAAAAGTGTCGGACCGGGCAAAACGAGTGAGCTGCCGCTGCCGGGCGGCGGTTACTCGGTTGCGTATAGATTGGGAATGTTCGATTTCATCGGTATCTTTGAGCTTTTGGTAATCGAGCCGCGGTACTTCGATGTGTAAATCAATTCGATCCAACAGGGGACCGGAGATTTTTTTCTGGTAATTGATGATTTTGATGGGGGCGCAGATACATTTTTTGTCGGGGTCGGTGGAGTAGCCGCAGGGGCAGGGATTCATGGCGGCCACGAGGATAAAAGAGGCGGGAAACTGCAAGGAACCGGCGGCGCGGCTGACGGTGATGATTCCATCTTCCAGTGGTTGCCGCAGCGCTTCCAAAGCAGTGCGGGAAAATTCGGGAAATTCATCGAGAAACAGGACTCCGCGGTGAGAAAGACTGATTTCTCCCGGGCGGGGGATTTTGCCCCCGCCAACCAGGGCGGCCGATGATGAGGTATGATGCGGTTTACGAAAGGGACGCTGCCTGATCAAGGGTGTTTCACTGGGTAAAACACCGGCGACGCTATAAATGCGGGTAACTTCCAACATTTCCTCTTTGGTCATGGGGGGTAGTACGGAGGGCATGGTCCGGGCCAGGAG
This sequence comes from Patescibacteria group bacterium, assembly GCA_018814055.1. Taxonomy (GTDB): domain Bacteria; phylum Patescibacteriota; class JAHJAL01; order JAHJAL01; family JAHJAL01; genus JAHJAL01. The sequence goes on along the minus strand of JAHJAL010000035.1, from coordinate 45 downwards.
TGTTTTGCCGGACCCGGGGGGTCCGGTCAATAGGACATTGTGACC
>JAHJAL010000008.1 GCA_018814055.1 Patescibacteria group bacterium | reverse complement strand
TGCTTTTGCGGATGTATTTACGTTACTTTGAATTGATGGACTGGAAGGCAGAGATAATAAGTATTAATTCCGGAGAGGAAGCGGGGATCAAGAGTGTGATAATTCAAGTAAAGGGTGAGAATGTCTATGGATACTTGAAAACGGAGAGTGGGGTGCATCGGTTGGTCAGACAGTCGCCGTTTAGCGCCAAGAGTTTGCGGCATACTTCGTTTGCTTTGGTGGAGGTGGTGCCGATTTTTGACAAGACTATTTCGATCGAAATGCCCAAGGATGATTTAAGAATTGATACGTATCGAGCATCGGGTCATGGGGGGCAAAAGGTTAATAAGACTGATTCAGCGGTGCGGATTACTCATCTACCAACAAGTATAGTAGTTACTTGTCAAAGTGAGAGGTCACAGCTTCAGAACAAGGAAAGGGCGATGGATTTGTTGAAATCCAAACTGCATACACGAAAAGAAAAAGAGCAAAAAGAAAAAGAGGATGTGATTCGAGGTGATATCAAACAAGGCAGCTGGGGTAACCAGATTCGTTCATATGTACTTCATCCATATCAGATGGTCAAGGATCACCGGACGGGATATGAAACTTCAAATACAAAGGCGGTTTTGGATGGCGAGATAGGCGAGTTTGTGGAAGAAGCATTGAGGAAAATTAAGAATTAAGAATTAAGAATGAAGATATTGATCATATCTAATTCATAATTCATAATTCATAATTCATAATTCTTGATTGTATATGATAAGAATCGATCATGTTTACAAACAATACGAAGATACGCTCGTTTTGGAGGACGTGTGTTTGAGCGTGAAAGAAAAGGATTTTTTGAGTTTGGTGGGGCCGAGTGGAGCGGGTAAGTCTACTTTGATTAGATTGTTGATTGCGGAAGAAAAACCTTCGGCGGGTAGTATTTTTGTGCGTGGTTACGATATTACCAAGCTATACAAGGGTGATATACCTTTTTATCGACGGGGGATTGGAGTTGTATTTCAGGATTTCAAGTTGTTACCGCAAAAAACAGTGTATGAAAATGTAGCGTTCGCGCTGGAGGTGTGTAACCGGACGAATTATATTATCAGAAACAGGGTACCGCAGATATTGGATATGGTGGGGTTGTCGGCTCGGGCTGATAATTTATCACATAAATTATCAGCGGGTGAGATGCAGCGAGTGGCGATTGCCAGGGCGCTGGTCAATAAGCCGCAATTGTTGATTGCCGATGAGCCAACGGGTAATTTGGACCCGGAGAATTCCTGGGAGATTATTCAACTCCTTATGAAGATCAATGAATTGGGCACAACAGTGTTTTTGGCAACTCATGATCGGGAGATTGTAAATAAGCTCAAGAAGAGAGTAGTGACTATCGAGAACGGAAAGGTGGTGAGAGATCAGAAGAAGGATGGGAAGTATATAATATAGGCATTAATAAACATTTATCAATGTTTTTACTTACATTGTTTCGTTTAACCAAACTAGGGATTGTCAATTTCTATCGAAATTTATGGTTATCTTTGATAGCTACGTTTGTGATGTCTTTGACATTGATGACAATTACTTTTTTACTGGTGTCGGCTTTTGTGATCAATGTGGAAATCGAAGGGGTCAAAAACAGGATTGATTATGAAATTTATATTGAGGATAATGTGTCGACCGATGATATGACCCGTTTGGAGGAGTCAATTCGCAATGTGGTGGAGGTCAAGGAGATTAGGAATGTGAGCAAAGAAGAGGCGGTTAAAAGATATAAAGAGATTTTTGGGGATACGGAAAATTTATTGACTTATATTGAACAAGAGAATCCTCTCAAGGCAAGCATTATTGTCAAAACAGCCAAGCCGGAGGATTTGGAGTACATTGAGAATTTGGTGGAGAGTGATGATTTTGAGGATATTGTTTATTCCAGTAGTTATTCCAGAAATAAGCAGATTATTACTCGCTTGATTGGTATCATTGATTTTATCGAAAAAGCGGGAGTGGTGGTGGGTATAATATTTGTGATAATAGCGGTGGCGGTGGTGTTTAGTATTGTTCGGGTGACTATTTATTCTAGAAAAGATGAGATAGAGATTATGAAACTGGTTGGAGCAACGGATTGGTTTGTGCATGGGCCGTTTATAATCGAGAGTGCATTGTATGGAGTTTTAGCTGCTTTTGTAGCTTTTGGGTTATTGGCGGCGATATTTTACTATGTATCAATTGCCGCTACCTCTTATCTTGATTTATCTCCAAATGCATTTAGTGATTATTTGAATCAGTATTTTTGGTTTATTGTCATATTTCAGTTATTATTGGGAGTAACTATTAGCGTACTAAGTGGGTTTGTAGCGATAAGGAAACATCTATAAATGTTTAGTAATAGAGTTATAAAATTGGTTGCTGTATTGTTGTTGTTAGTTATATCAGTGACGACCGTTAGAGCGTTGACCGTCAATGAGTTGCGTACTCAGCAGGAAGATATCAATGCTCAGATAGATGAGTTGAATAATCTGGTTGAGCAAAAGAAAAACGAAGCGGTAAACCTGGAAAACCAGGTGGAGATTTTTGATGCCAAGATCAAACAACTTGAGTTGCAAATTCAGCAGACGGAGCTGGAGATAGAGGGATTGCAGATACAGATTGATGATCTGACTGATGAGATAGCCCGTAAGCAGAGAATGCTGGAATATCAGAAAAATATTTTGGATGA
>JAHJAL010000007.1 GCA_018814055.1 Patescibacteria group bacterium | reverse complement strand
TGCTTTCCCTATCTTAAACCGGTACCTTTCGGGCATAACCGAGGGTACCTTGGACCTGCCGAGCCTCACATACACCGGACCGAAATATTCATCTGCAATCGTATTGATAACCTGCGTTGTCTCATACCCATCAGAGGGCACGATTACCGTCATGTTCGGAAGCACCCTCATGAGTGCGATATCTTCCACTGCCTGATGAGACGCTCCGTCTTCGCCGACGGTAATGCCGCTGTGTGTCGCAACGAGTTTGACATTCAGATTCGAGTAGCATACAGTCTGCCGTATCTGTTCCCAGGCACGCCCTGTTTCAAAGACCGCAAAAGTGGATGCAAAAGGGAGTTTCCCTGTTAACGAAAGTCCGCTTGCCATTCCGATCATATCCTGCTCCGCGACCCCTATGTTAAAGAAGCACTTTACTATAGCTTGGACCGAGCCAGAATTCTGAGTGAGGTAATTTATGACAAAGGACAGGTTATCAATTCGCCCATCCTGGAAGGTTTCATGGGATACAATCCTGATATACCTCACTTGGAATATGATGCTGACAAGGCCAAAGCTACTCTCGACAAAGGTAAATGGGTTGATGTGGATGGCGATGGTGTCCGCGAAAAAGACAACATCCGCCTTTCCATCGAATTAATTACTTCTGATAATCCAGAATATGTTTTGACCTCCCGTATTATCCAGGAAAACTGGCGGGAGATTGGTGTCGATGTTGAAGTAGGTATTTACAATATTGGCGACTTGGAGAGTCAATTTATCAAACTTAGAAATTTTGAAACCCTCTTGTTTGGTGAGAACCTGGGAGCAGATCCCGATCCATATGTATATTGGCACTCCAGTCAAATCAATGATCCAGGCCTCAATCTTTCGAGTTATACCAATGTCGAAGTTGATCGATTTTTGGAAAAAGGCCGTCGCAGTAATGACGTTGATACCAGAATTCACAGCTACCTCCCCATGCAGGAAGTCATCTACGATGACAAACCGGCCATATTCCTCTACCGGCCATATTATATATACGCAGCCAACCCGTCTATTCAAGGTATCAACGTTGATCATGCCACCAATCCAGCTGAACGCTTCCTCTTTGCCAATGAATGGTACGTTAACACCCAGAGAGTTTGGAAAAGCTCCGAAGCAGAACCAGCTCCCGAACAACCCGAAGAAATCACCGTCGAAATTAACAACCAATAAGTATTTTCTCTTTCCTTCTGGGGAAAGGCGGAGCCGATCCGACTAAAGCGGAATGGGAGACAGTTATATTGGCTCACATGTAGCGTGGAGGGTCGAGCTCAGCCGAGAGCGGACGTGGCGGAACTGGTAGACGCGCATGCTTGAGGGGCATGTGGCCATTTACGGCTGTGGGAGTTCAAATCTCCCCGTCCGCACTTAAATATAGAAAGATTTGAAACAAGGTACTCATCGTTCAATAAAATATATTATAGAACGATGAGTAAATCTCCCCGTCCGCACTTAAATATAGAAAGATTTGAAACAAGGTACTCATTTATTTTACAACTATGACTCTATTTATATTTCTTCTGGTATTTTTTCTTTTTGTCATCATCGTTCTCATCAACGCCGGTTTATTGTTCCTGACCAAAAAAATTCTGAGAATCAGACAAGCAACCTACTTAAAATCTTTATACGTCATACTTATAGTTTCCCTAATAAATATCGTTTTCGGATTTTTGATATTTAGTTTGCAAATAGTAGAATTTGGACAATTCCTGGCTCCATTTATTATCCTATTGGTATTTATCTATTTACTAAAAAGATTTTATTCCCTCAAATGGCTCAATTCAATCATCGTGTATTTTTTGTACATGATATTGGAGCTAATTTTTTATCTTGGTATTACCTTTATCTTATTGATACCACTGCGCCACTATGTTTTTGGTCTATATATTGTTGAGGGTGATTCAATGAACCCCACGCTAAGCCAAAATGACATGTTTATTGCCAATAAATTAGACAAAGATTTCTCTCGAGGTGAAATAATTGTATTTGCCCCGATAGAAAAAGAAGACCAAACAACCATTGAAAGAATTATCGGATTACCTGGAGAAAATATTCAAATCAATGATGGGCACGTACTGATAGACAATCAACTATTGAGTGAAGAATATCTGGACCAAACCACTCCCGGACAAATAGACATCGATTTATCATCTAATGAGTATTTTGTTATGGGAGATAATCGCCACGATAGTCAAGATTCACGACATATAGGACCCATTGCATCCGAACAAATAATTGGTTCGTTTTTCTATAAGTATTTTCCTTATTGACAAAGCTATCAATTAGTATTACCTTAATTGATGTATAAGTAAATTTCTTTCGGATAAATTTTTTTAAGCCAAAGGAATCGCGTCGATTTACGTTTTAGCAATTTTTTAAGTTTCATTAGGCAAATTTTAATGAAGAACAAACTTTACTGCGGCAATCTTTCCTATGATATCACTGATGAAGACTTGGCCAAAGCTTTTAGCGAAGCTGGCGAAGTCCAAGAAGCAGTTATTATCAAAGACAAGTTTACCGGCCGCTCCAAAGGTTTTGGCTTTGTAACCATGGC
>JAHJAL010000034.1 GCA_018814055.1 Patescibacteria group bacterium | reverse complement strand
CTATGGCGTCATCTTCGACAATCCTCCCGCCGGTACCATCTTTGAATACAACACCATCTCCGGTTTTGATACCGGCGTGTTGGGACAAAATATCGTCAATGGTTTAACGCTGCAATACAACAACATTGATGCTGTCAATTATTATGTCCAAAACAACAGCACCCCCTTCCAGGCCGGCACCTGTGGAGGTGTTGTCTCCGGCACTTCCATTGATGCCTGTATCAACACCTGGGGTGCCTATCCCGTATCTGACGCCCCCGCCGGCAAAATTTACAAAAACCCCGGAAATATTTGGTATTCCAATTCCGGCATCACCGTTACTAGTCCCAATGGGGGAGAGGATTGGGAAGAATATTCCCATCACAATATCACCTGGGATCAATTCTCCGATCCCGGCAATCCCACTACCATGGTTGATTTGTATTATTCGGTTAATGACGGCGGAAGCTGGGTTTCAATTGAAAATGACCTCTCCCGTCCCGGTACCGGCTCTATGACCTATGACTGGACTATTCCTGATGTGGCTCCTACTGCTTTGGCTTTGATCCGGGTTGACCTCAACAATTCCTCCGGCACCGTAATTGGCCTCGATCAATCCAATGACAACTTCACCATCTCCGAATTTAGTGGCACCTTTCCGCCACAGCAGCAGAGTGCCGGTACCACCGTCACCGCCTCCGTGCCTTCCACCCTCACCTTTACCATCTCTCCCGTCTCCTCCGGTCAAACCGTCAATGCCGCCACCACTACTATTAATACTGATTCGACTAATGTTAATTTCGGCACATTTTCCGGCAGTGCCACCAGTATCGGCGCCCATGATTTAACTGTTCATACCAATGCTACTGACGGCTTTGTCGTTACTCTGCAAGCCAGTGGCAACTTGGCCAGTGCGGCTGACTATATTTCCTACTTTACCGGCACCAACACCGCCCCCACTACTTGGATATCTCCTCCCGGCAGCGGCACTGAAGGTTACTGGGGCTATACTACCGATGATTCCACTCTCGGCACCGGCACACCCGCTCGATTCATCGCCAACAAATGGGCCGGCCCCTCTACCTCACCATTTGAAATCCTCTACCACAACGACGTCACTGACGGATCAGACACCGGAACCGGCGCCACCCGCCTTGGCTACCAGCTCGAACTTACCGGTCTCCAATCAGCCGGAGTATATAGTACCGACCTAATACTGATTTGCACAGCAACGTATTAGCAAATATTATATTCAATACACCTGAAAATAAAACTCGCTTAGGCAATCAACATGACCAAAAAACTATTACCGTTTTAAGTTATTTATTTAATTCTGTTGGGTGGATGTCAGCAGAAAATAAGACCAGGCCGGAAAAAAATAGGGGAGAGCGATCAAACAAACCCCTTCCCTCACCGCCACGGTATGGCGTTTCTACGAGCACAAATCTTAATTTATTCACAGAACTCGTAAAAGTGTATTTTATTATTAAAAAACAAAATCAGCCATAAGTAAATTAGCAAAATTGTAAAACGCCCGAATAGTAAATAAAATCAAAAAATACTGTGGATAAGCCTACAATGGAAAAAGTTATAATCTAAATGAGGTGAAACTGTGCATAAAGTTTTTTAGCTATTCTTAGCCCATGCTAGGAAAGTTTCATTCTCGCTTAAAACAAGTGAGTTTATTTTTTACGCCTTTTCATAAAACCAAAAAAGGAATAATCATGCCCAGTGTTTCCAATGAAAAAATTTTTGCCGACTTGGTCAAAAACTACCTCAGAGAAGATGATTGGCTGGTCAAAGAAAACTCCAACATGAGTTATTCCCTTCAAGGGCTCAACAATTACATGGCGGCCGAAATCAGCAAAAAATTTTGGCTGAACACCCTCTACCCCCAAGACATTGCCCAAGCCCATATTGACGGTGATTATCACATCCACGATCTGGGCATTATCAGCGTATATTGCGTCGGCTGGGACTTGATGGATTTATTGCGCACTGGATTTGGCGGCGTTTCCGGCAAGATCGAATCCCGCCCGCCCAAACATTTCAAAACCGCCCTATTGCAATCAGTTAATTTCCTTTACACCATGCAAGGAGAATCAGCCGGTGCCCAGGCATTTTCCAATTTTGACACTCTTTTGGCCCCATTTATTTACTATGACAATCTCAATTACCATGAAGTCAAACAGGCCCTGCAGGAATTTGTCTTCAATATCAATGTCCCCACCCGCGTTGGCTTTCAAACTCCCTTTACCAATATCACTTTTGACTTGGAAGTCCCCAATTACTTCCAAGATCAAAGAGTAGTTGTGGGCGGTGAAACCAAAAACAAAAGCTACGGCGAATTCAAAGATCAAATGGATTTGCTCAACCGCGCTTTCTTGGAAGTGATGCTCGAAGGTGATGCCAAAGGCCGGGTCTTTACGTTTCCTATTCCCACCTACAATATCACCAAAGATTTCAACTGGGACAACAAAAATTTGGACAATCTCTGGAAAGTTACCGCCAAATACGGTTTGCCATACTTCGCCAATTATGTAAATTCCGATATGCAGCCCGAAGATGCCCGCAGTATGTGTTGCCGGTTGCGAATTGACAATCGGGAATTAATCAAACGCGGCGGCGGTTTATTTGGCTCGTCACCATTGACCGGCTCAATCGGCGTAGTCACCATCAACTTACCGCGGCTTGGCAAAATTTCCCAAAACGAAGAAGAATTTTTACAACGTCTGGACGATCTAATGATACTGGCCAAAAAAAGCCTGGAACTCAAGCGCGATATACTGGAAAAATACATGGACGATGGCCTGTATCCTTATTCCAAACACTATTTACGCAATGTCAAAGCCAGATTCGATAACTATTGGCAAAACCATTTTTCCACCATCGGCATTATTGGCATGAATGAATCCTGCCTGAATTTATTTGGACAAGATATCACTCGCCCCGCATCAATGGAATTTACCACCAAGGTCATGAAATTTATGCGTAAGCGTATGATAGATTTCCAAAAGGAAACCGGCAACAACTACAACCTGGAAGCCACCCCCGGCGAAGGCATATCATATCGTTTACCATTGTTGGACAAAAGAAAGTTCAAAGATGATATCACCTGTGCCAACGAATCCGACTACCGGCAAGGCCAAGAACCATATTATACCAATTCCACCCATCTTCCGGTTAATTACACTGATGATATCTTTGAAGTACTTGATTTACAAAATGAAGTTCAGTCAATGTACACCGGCGGTACGGTCGTTCACTTGTTTATCGGCGAAAAGATAGATGATACCAATGCCCTCAAAAATCTTATCAAAAAAATATGCGACAACTACCACTTACCATATTTTTCTATCACCCCCACTTTTAGCATCTGTCCCAACTGCGGCTATTTGGATAGCGAAGTCCTGACCTGCCCTACCTGCCGCAGCCAGTGTGAAGTTTACTCACGCATCGTCGGCTACTTGCGCCCTGTTCAGCAATGGCACAAAGGCAAAGCCGCTGAATATATTAATCGCAAAACCCTAAGAATTACTGATGAAGATCAGTGGACTGCAAAAAATATCACTCATTGATTATCCCGACCACCTAGCCGCCATCATCTTTACCCAGGGATGCAATTTTCGTTGTGTCTACTGCCACAACTCCCAACTAATCAATTGTCAAAAAAATGGTAGCCAAAACCCGCGGGAGGTATTGGATTTTCTAAAAAACCGTCAAAAAAAAACTTGACGGAATCGTCATTACCGGTGGCGAGCCCACTCTTCAACCGGATTTACCCGAATTTATCAAACAAATCAGAAATCTGGGTTTCAAGGTCAAACTCGACACCAATGGCAGCAATTCTATCATGCTCAAGCAACTAATCGACCATAAATTGATTGATTACATTGCCATGGATGTCAAAGCTCCCTTGGAGAAATACCACCTGATAGTCGGCAAAAAAATCAATACTAGCCAGGTCAAACAAAGCATCAAACATATCATTGCCAGTGGCATCGATCATGAATTCCGCACTACCTATGTCGATCATCTTCTCAGCTTGAATGACATCAAAGACATTATCAAACTGCTGTCAGGAGCCCGGAAATATTACCTGCAAAACTATGTTGACAACCAAAACGTGCTAAATCATTTAAATTCCCAACCTCTAAATCTTAACTGGCAGATTGAATTATCAAAATTATTCAGCGGCAGTATTGGGGTTAGATAAAATATATAAAAGAACGTATAAATACTCCCCTCCTATTCTAGGAGAGGAGTACAAGGTATAATTTAATAAACGTTTTATATATCCACTACCTCCGCCTCTTTCTCATCTTTTATAATGAGTTTTTTGCCGGCTTTTAGTTCACCTTTGAGCATTTTATCAGCGATCACATTTTTGACTTTTTCCTGCAACGTACGATAAAGCGCTCTGGCCCCAAACTCCTGATTGTATCCTTCCTTGATAAAGTTATCCAATGCCTTTTCTTCCACTTCCACGCCTATCTTCTGTTCCGCCATATTTTTGTTGATTTTGGCAATCATCAAAGCGGCAATCTTGACCACCTCTTCATGTTCAAGAGGTTTAAACATAATCACCCCGTCAAACCGATTCAAAAATTCCGGCCGGTAAAATTTCTTTAATTCTTCCATCAACTCCTGTTCAATTCGTTCTATGTTTTTATTGGCTTTCATACCCGCTTGAATCAAACTGGTTCCCGCATTCGACGTAGCAATAATTATCGAATTATTGAACTTGACCATTCTACCCATACTATCCTTTACTTTCCCTTCGTCCAAAACCTGCAGAAAAAGATTCAATATGTCTTTATGCGCTTTTTCCAATTCATCCAGCAAAATCAGGCTAAAAGGTTCTTTTTTGACCGCCTCAGTCATATATCCTCTCTCCTCAAATTCTGAACTTCCCGGCGGAGCCCCGATAATTTTTTTGATATCTCCCACCTCTTGATATTCACTCATATCCATCCTGATCATCCGTTCTTCATCTCCAAAATAAATCGCCGCCAAACTCTTGGCCAATTCCGTTTTGCCCACCCCCGTCGGTCCGACAAACAAAAATGAAGCAATTGGTTTGTTTTTGTCCTTCAAGCCAACTCTTGCTCTTTTGATTGCCTCAGCCACCTGCTTGACAGCTGTATTCTGACCAATAATTCTCTTGTGTAGCTCATCTTCCAGATTCAATAACGTCTGGGACTCTTCTTCGGTAACCCGCGACAGGGGTACACGCGTCTTCTGTTGCATTAATTCAGTGATATCCTTTTTGGTTACAATTAATTTTTTCTTATTTTTGACCACAATCGCCGCTTCCTGCAGTAAATCATATGCCTTGGTTGGTAATTTTTTCTGGACAATCAAATCATCTGACAATTCGACTGAAGATTTGACTGCCGGATAACTAATCAAGACTTTGTTGGCATTTTCAATCTTGTGAGTCGCCGATTCAATTATCTGGATTGCTGTTTCATGATCAACCTCCGGCACTTCAATTGTCGTCAAGTCAGTGATTAGTGAATCATATGTGCTGATATATTTGGAGTACCCCTCCGGACTGGTTGAGGCCACAAACTGAATTCTGTTTTTACTCAAAGTATCCGCCAAAATACTCAAGGCATCCATCGGGCCACCGGAAATCGTTTTTACTCCCGCCAGCAAATGCAAGTCGTCAATATATAGTATTATATTTTTTGATTTCAATACCTCTTGCAATGCACTTACAAACAACTTCTCCCCGCCAACTCCCCCGGAACTAAATAATTGTGAGCAATTTAGTGTTACCAATCTCTTGTCTTTCAGTAAATCGGGCACTTCCTCCGCCGCCATTTTGTAGGCGATACCATTGACCAGTGTTGATTTACCCACCCCGGATTCACCGATAAACAACACATTGTTCTTGGAAGTTTTTTCCAACACATTCATCGCTTGCGCCAACTCGCTTTCCCGATCCACCAACCGTTCCAAACTTTCGTATTTGGCCATCATAGTCAAATCCCGACCATATGTATCCAAAATAGGTGTTGGTACCGCCGTCCAAGCCCGATTCATATGTCCCACCGGCTTGAACTTTGATTTCTGTCTATATGCTTCTATCCGACGATTTTGCTGGTCAAGTATTTCCTGCCAGATACACACCTTGGTGACGTCATCCAAAGTTTGATTCAAGCCCGCGAACATCTCCATCACATCTTTCGCGACAATTACCATCGCCAGCAGCATATGATTATACGAAACGTCATCCGCTTTCAACCGGGATGCCTCAATATATGCAATCATTAATATTTCATCGTATTCGGGGGGGAATGAACTGTATTTATCATCTACTCCCGCCGATTTTATCTTTTGGCTGGTAATATCTTTGATCAAATGAGGGTCAACTTCCATCTTCAACAGCAGCCACAAAAACTCATTATGATTCAGTAATTCATCAAACAAATGCCAGACACTTGGTGAGAATTTGCTCCGATGTGCCTTCAAAACAGAATTATTCACCGCATTTTCCAATTCCTGATTGAAAGATTTTGCTATATCAATCTTATTGAACATATTCTCACTAACCGGTTCGCTACCAAAATTATTCACCGGCGCAATCTTTGGTTTGTGATAAAAGTGATTGAAAGAAGTAATCAAAAACAATCCCAGCAGTATCCAGAAAAACAACGCCAAGGGAGTGCTCTCGACCAACAAACTTGTCAAAATTGATTTCTCTTGTTCCACATCAATTACTATCAAAAGAATCAATACCAATAGCAGAAAAATCAGATTCAAATAAAATAAACCGACCCTGGCCATCTTTTTGAACTGTATATACTCCGGACTCTTGATAAAATTGATATTTTTGCTCAAACCCCAATACAAAATACTGCCCCCAACTTTCCCCAAAAATTCGTCACCCTGACAGTATTTACAAATACTGTTTGGACTTACCAAACACTCTTTGCAGTCAGTAAATTGTAGTTTTTTCCTCTCAGCCACCACAAGAAAAAAATTAAAAATGATTGATATGGATCTTAATTCTTAATTACTAATTAAATTCACCCCCACACCGTCAACAACAAATAAAAAACCTTCCCCAATATAATCAATGGCAAAAACAGCCACAACAAAAGAATCACACCAAGAAATAAAATGACAATCAGCTCCACTATCACGCCCAGGATAATCCGCCCGCTGCGGACCATAAATCCAATAATCCGCCCCTGCCAGGTATAATCCTGATACAACGGTTCAGTAATATGTTTGAACATTATCTGCACCGCGAACATCTCGGAGACCAAGCCAAACAGTCCCATCAACATTCCGATGAAGTTCATTGTCTGCGTCTGATAATACCATTTGAAAAAAGTAATCATCAAAAAAAGTAAAGCTTATCTAGAACTTATTATTTATTATATCATTCCCCATTCTGATGCAACCACCGCGTCGCGTCAATCGCCGCCATACAACCCGCTCCCGCCGCCGTTACGGCTTGACGGTAACGCCAATCCTCGATATCGCCGGCAATAAATACTCCCGCGACTTCGGACATTGACCATTCCTTTTTCAATAAATAACCCTTTTCATCCGTTGGCAGCTGGTTGCCAAAAACCTTGCTCGCCGGGACATGCCCGATCGCAAAAAACAGACCCTGTGCCTCTAATTCACCCTCTTCCTTGGTCTTGTTATTTATTATTTTTACCCCCTCCAGTAGTTTGTCTCCAAGATATTCCGTCACTTCTGTATTGAACATTATTTCTATTTTGGGATCATCTTTTGCCTTTTGGTACATTATTTTACTTGCTCTTACCTCATCACCTCGCATCAAAATCCGCACTCTTTTGGCAAATTTGGTCAAAAATGTTGCTTCTTCCATGGCACTGTCACCGCCTCCCAGCACAATCACTTCTTTGTCTTTGAAAAACGCCCCATCACAAGTAGCACATACCGACAAACCACGACCAATCAACTCTTTCTCCCGCGGAAGTTTCAATGTCCTTGGTTTAGTACCAGCTGCCACAATCACCGCCTTGGTCTCATGCCACTGTTCAGCAATTTTGACTTTCAAGGGCTGGCTGCCAAAATCTACTTCCGTCACATCCTTGAATTCAAATTTAGCCCCAAATCTCTCCGCCTGCTTTTTCATATTACTCATCAGTTCCGGCCCTATTATCCCGCCCGGAAATCCCGGAAAATTCTCCACCTCCGTTGTCCACATCAAAAGCCCGCCCCACTGTATTCCACCGGCCACCAATGGATTCAAATCAGCCCGCGCCGCGTAAATTGCCGCCGTCATCCCCGCCGGCCCCGAGCCGATGATAATTACATTCTCCATACAAAAACCCTCAAAAACATTTATATTATTCGAACATTATTAACAGTCAATACATACAGTATAAATAAAATATTGTAATAGGTTAATAAAAAGACCGGCTAAACGCTTAGCAGGTCTAATATTCATCGTACCTATAATATTTAGATAATCTCCTTATCAGTCATTAATATATCATATTTATCCATCATTTCCCCAGCCAAATCCCATACTAAATCATCATATTCCTCATCGTTGTCCATCTGATTCAATGTTTTTTCTTTCAAGTTTCTGCTCAAATAATCAACATACTCATCATAGCTATCCAGACTTTTAAACATTTTTACTGATTCCTTGTATTGATCCTGATTGGAACTTGGTGCCATGAAATATAGTAGTGTTATAGCAGTCGACTCATCATCAAAATAAATATCATTCGGTTGATCTGGCTCTGACACAGTCAACAAGCAAAGCTCATCATTGGCATCAACCGCCATCAACAACTGCACTCCAACTTTGGAAATTTTTGAATCAAAATAACCCTTGCCGTCTACCTGTTCATACATATCCACATTCCATACTGACATCACTTGCATATCGCGGCAAACCGTATCCGACATTTTCACCCGTCCGCTGCCATCCTGAATCATATCTTCATATTCCATCTGCCAATCAGCCAATTCCAGCGTACCTAGCATTTTGTCATATGTATCTTCATAGTCCCATTCCAATAAACCAACATGCAAAACCTCAGAATCATTTAATTTGATATATGTGTTGATCTCATTTTTACCAATCATATAAGCACTTGTACCAATCCCACTGACTCTAACTGCCTCCCGTCCATCGATTACCACTGATTTTTCTACCATTCCCTCATGAGTCATTTCAAATAAATTTACTTTCTCTTCTGTGGTTGAATTTTCTTTGTATACATATATACCCGTTTCCTCAGTTTGAGTCTTGATCAGGCTCCACTTAAACAATGCTCTATCATCAATTTCCATCACATACCAGTCCGAGGGGTATTCCATGGACCATTCACCCGAATCAGAGTAATACCTGATCATATCAGTTACCGGCTCCTCTCGGCCATCAGTCACGTTAACATCCAAAGTTAGATTTCCCAAAGATCCCGGTCCCAGGTCAAACCACTGAGCATGTTCGGCTACTATCCAGAAAGAATCAAATACTTTGGTACCCTTTACTGCATCCGCAGGTACTTGAAAAGTCACTGTAAAATATCCATATTCCCCTGGTTTGACCATATATTCGTCCAATTCGGCCGCCCGATTTTTGCTGATCCAGGAAGAATGGTACATCGTTCCCTGACCATCATACTTGACGGCCAATCTGACCGGATTATTCGTCAGCTTATACCAGGTAGCTTCCCCGGTATTTTTTACTTCAAAAGTCGTAGTATATGTTTCACCCGCTTTTAGGTTAAAAATTTTGTGCCCATAGTCAATACTCTTGTTTTCCAGTGCTTCGTATCTTTTGGTATTGCCCCGGACTTCTATATCCCAATACAGACCCTTGTCCGCCATCCAGGTAACATTTTCTATTACTGGAGCAAAATGCTCTCGATATACCCCACTTGGCATATTTTGCGGAGCATTGACATAAAAACCAAAACTCACCTCCTGCCCGGGGTCTACTATGGTTTCATCTGCCATATGAGTACGATTGGTAGCAATCCAGTTGTTTTCTACAAAAAAGCCGCTATTTCGATCAGTCGGTCGAACTGTACCCAATCTGATAGGATATTCAAAATCACCTAGACATTTACTATCTTGGCACTTTGTTTGATTATAATTATCAGCAAACCAGGAAGTTCTGCCTGTGTTCTTTAATTTAACCCACAAAATAGTTGATTCTCCAGGTGATAACACCGCATTATCAGATTTGGCTACTATTTGGTAATCATATGGTCCCTGATAGGCCATAACTGTTCCAATCATATTTCCAGCCAAAAATGTACAAAAAATACCTACCAACCATGTTAGTAGAATCTTGCATCAATTCTTCTTCATATTTTTACCCCGATTTAATAGTAAATAAAGCAGCATAAATAATAGTTAATCAAATAAATTTGCTTGACAAAAAATAGTAATAATTATCAACTAACTACACCCTAACACATTAATATAATAAGGTCAAGAGTTTGCTAATTTAATACAGTACCAAAAGCTCGACAAATAGCACCTCACAATAACATAAAGATTGACATCAAACTAATACTATTTTACTCTTTTATTGAACTAAATTTTTTATATATTATTTATATCTAACAAATCAAGGAAACAAATGAAAAATTTCGCCAAGGTTCTGGGAATTATTTACTCTTTGAGTTTATTTAATTTTCTGCCAGCTGTCGCTCAAGATCTCTCCAACGGTCTGATAGTTAAATTGTCAGCCGGTACAACCGTTGAGCAGTTTCTAGAAGAAAATAATTATTCACCGGACAAAATACGAGTCGGACAAGACGGATATATCCTCCTCAAAACCAACGAATTACCCGCGCCTGATCAAAACGACATCAATCGTCGCAGCAATCTCAATAACTATGGCTTATCCGGTGTCGAAAACGCCGAAATCAATAATTCATATGAATTACACGCCACTCCCAATGACAGTTATTATCTATCAGAGCAATGGAATTTACACAACATAAATATCGAGTCAGTATGGGATGATACCACCGGAAGCAACGACATGACCATCGCTGTCTTGGATACTGGTTTTTACTACAACCACGAAGACTTCCAAAACAAAATGTGGAATAACCAGGACGAAATTGCCGGAAATGGCATCGACGATGATGGAAATTCATATATTGATGACAAAAATGGTTACAATTTTGTTTTGGACGACAATGACATCTTTGACAACTGGGGTCATGGTACAGGTACTTCATCAATCATTTCCGCCAATACCAATAACTCCCTTGGCATGGCGGGCATGAACTGGAAAGGCAAAATTATGCCCGTCAAAGTTTGTGAAGTTGGATATAATTGCCCCTATTTTAGTATCGCCGAAGGTATCTACTACGCTGTCAACAATGACGCCAAAGTAATAAACATGAGTCTTGGAGGATCATATGACAGTCCTATAGTCCGAAACGCGGTTGAATATGCCAGCAATCACAATGTTCTAATAGTGGCCTCGGCCGGTAACAACAACGGAACTATTGGTTATCCAGCCAGATATAGCCAGGTAATTGCAGTCGGAGCAGTTGACCAAAGTGATACCAGAGCAAGTTTCTCCAGTTTTGGTCCCGAATTAGATCTCGTTGCTCCCGGCGTATCTGTGTTTACTGCCTACAAAAACAACCCTAGTTCTTATACGCTTTATAGCGGCACCTCCTTTTCCGCGCCCCATGTCGCTGGTGCCGGCGCGATTTTGTGGGGCTATAAACCCGACTTGACCGCCGAACAAATCCGATCGTATATTGTCTACAATGCCGAGAAAGTTGATGGAATGACCGATGGTTTCTGGGATGAATACTATGGTTATGGCCGACTGGACGTTCAAACATCCTTAAATCAAATAAAAATAGATAATAATATTATCGGTATCGAAGGGCGACACGAGTCAGAAAACCTCAGTCACCAAATTGGCAGTATAGTTGAAGATCAAAACTCATCAAACGGCAAAGCGGTCAAAGCCACTTCATACGACGGCCCCGGCTTTTTGCAATACGGTCCATATGTCGGTACCAACACTGTTGATAATTCTTACCTGGCCAAATTTCGACTTCAAACATCTGACAATACCAATCCTGAAATCATCGCCCGTATTGAAACCAACAATTATGACGCGCCGAATGAATGGCAATTTCTTGACATCCGTGGCACTGATTTTGATCATTCAAATGTTTATCAAGATTTTTATCTCAAATTCACCAAAGACTCTACCGGGCCGATGGAATACCGTGTCTATACCCTTGGATTAACTGACCTGATGGTTGACTTCACGGAAGTTACCAGAACAAGCACCGATGATACCTATCAATACCAAAGTGAAGATTTGCCTCGCCAGGCGGGCGCAGTGATTTATGACACCAATGCTTCTGAAAGCTTGGCAGTTCAAGTCAAACCAACTGATATTGGCTTCGCCCAATACGGCCCATATAGTCAAAATTTGATCAGCAATGATCGATACCGGGCTATATTCCGACTTCAAGCCAATAATATTTATTCCAATACCGACATTGCCCGTTTGGAAGTATTCAACCACAATCATCCTGAAATGTCAGTTTACCGCAATATCAAAGCAACCGACTTTATGACCACTCAAAATTATGAGGAAATTGGCCTAACCTTTGAAACGGGCGACAATGATACTCTTGAATACAGGGTTTATTCTTACGGCAACAATGAAAATATTGCACTAAACTTGGACGCGGTTACCATCATTACTGATGTTTACTATCCCACCCTCAACTATGAAGCCGAAGACATGCCCGGCCAAACCGGAAAATTAATAGCCGAAAGCAATCTTTCACACGACAAAGCCCGCATGGGATATGTCAACTATGATAATCCCGGCTTCCTGGTTTATGGCCCATACTCTTCGCTGGAGGAGAACAAAAATTATTACGCTCAGTTCAAACTTCGCACCAACAATCTCGCCGCCACCGGCCCAATTGCCCGACTGGAAGTTTACAATCCCGGCGGAAACAGTCCATTCGTCGCCAAAGATATAACCGGCCAAATGTTCGCCGAGGCCAACGTCTGGCAAAACTTTACCGTTCACTTTGCCCGCGGCACCGGCGGCACTATGGAATATCGAGTCTGGTTCTACAAAAATACTGATTTGGCCGTAGATAACATTCGAGTAATAGAAAAATCTGACACTTATTTAATTTATGAAGCGGAAGACCTGAATCTCGGAATCGGTGAGGTCGTCCGCGACTCCTACAATCAACAAATCTCCGTCAAAGCTACTGCCGGCCAAGGTCCCGGCTACGTCGTTTACGGACCATATACTACCGACCAGTCTCCTGGTAATTACCAAGCAACTTTCAAAATCAAAAACCGGGGCACTTCCAGTAATCCACTTGTTCGCATCGATGCGGTCAATGTCGGTGGTTCCGGTGACTACGCCTATAGCGATCTATATCAAAATGATTTCGGAGCCAACTACTACACCAACAACTCCATCTATTTCACCCGCACCGCCGACGGCACCATGGAATATAGAGTTTACACCTATGGCCAAACTGACATCATGGTTGATAGTATAACTATCGAAAAAGTTTCATAAGCATGCAAGAACAGATCCTAGAAATAACAAAAAACCCGACTAATAATACTTAGTCGGGTTTTTCTATATATTATTCAATCAACGATGGCCATACTCATAATACAAATAATCTTCCAATCGCTCACTATCGATTTCTCCCAAATATCGATAACTATCAAAGTTCTGTTCTTTGATCAAAACCATCGTATTGTATGAGTTATCAAAGACAATTATCAACTTATCCGCCAAAAAATCACGAGAATAAATTTTGCCATCCAGAGTTGATTCCGCCCGTGAAGTGAATTGTTCGATATCGTCATAAAAGACTTCAATCCAGTCATAATCACGATACTTATCCACATCTTCATCTTCCCATAATCTGGCAATCAAATCAGGATTTAGATTTTCCAATTCATCATATACTATGTCAAACATCTCATGATTATAAGTATTTATATCATTCAGATAGAAATATTCATCATTATAATATATATCAACATCAGCATAGTTTTTGCTAGGTATCTTATCATAAAATTTGACCAACAGCCATTCACTGCCCGATTCAAAATCATTTTCATGTCCATTGACATCAACTTGATACCCAAACCATATACCGGCCGGCACATCACAACTGATTGTTTCACTGGCATAACCGTACTTATCAGTGGTAATATACCTGTCTTTGAAACAATCGTATGAATAATAACCATCAGCGAAAGTATAATCAGTCACAACTTTGATATCTCGACTGGCAATCGGCTCATCATATTTGTCGCGAATATCAAATTCCAACTTGACCTCTTCATCGTTGTTGGCTTTGGCTCGGGTTTTGTCGACAGTAAATGTCGAATTGTCTGTATCAAATAACCGCGCGCCATTTTCACCCACAATTTTTACCTCCAGTACAAACGGATTTTTGTTGGATCCGTAATCAAACCATTGCTTTCCCTCGGCTACCAGCCAAAAAGATTCGACAAAACTCTGTCCGGTATAGGCGTTTTCAGGAGCTTTGAACCGAAAAGTAAAAACTCCATTGTCACCTGGATATACCTGACTATTGTCCAAATCCCCCGGTCGGTTATCTGCCAGCCAAACTCCCGGAAGATAATAATCGCTGGCATAATCATATCGATTGGCAATATGAACCGGATACGCGCCATTTTTATCCCACGTCAGGCCACCTGTATTTCCGGCTACAAAAGAAACTTCCGCCTCTTCTCCCGCGTTTAGTTCAAATGTTTGCCAAGAATCACCCTCAATCACTGCTTCATATCTTTCTGCTTGTCCCTCAATCCTGATATTCCAAGCGATTCCCTTGTCCGGCATCCAATATTTGCTCTCCACCACCGGGGCGAAATGCTCGACATATACTCCATTGGACAAATAATCAGGCGCAGTTACAAAAAATCCAAACGACATTATTTCTCCTTGGGAGGCCGTTTGTTCATCCGCCATATGCGCTCGATTGCCGGAAATCCAATTATTTACTGTATAAAACATACTATTTCGATCTTGGGGCCGTTTGGTGCCCAATCTGACCGGATAGTTTCCCCCATAACACTTACCGTACCAACAATCTTCTTCTCGGAAGTCATATCGGTCCGAATACCAGGTGTCAAATCCGGTATTTCTAAGCTTTACCCACAATATTGTCGTTTCACCAGGCGATAGTACCGGATCCGGTGATTTCTCGACAATCTCATAATCATATCTTTCTTCCATGGGGATATAAATATCCGCCCGAGCTGTATTTGGCAACATTACAATGGTCATTATCAAACCCAGCAAAATTGCAAAAATTTTTTTCATAGCATCTGATTAATTTTTTTTAACACTATTTTACGAGTTAATAATAACATCAAACACAAATAAATCAAGACGATACAAGCAAAAACAAAGACCTTTATACAATAAAGGCCTCAAAAAAACATCCGCAAATTACCAATACTATCATTCATCTTTCTCTACCTTTATATGTAATTCTTTTAACTGCTCCGGGTCAATCTCACTGGGGGCATCCATCATCACGTCCTGCGCGTGGGCATTTTTGGGAAAAGCCACCACTTCCCTGATATTATCAATTCCCAGCAAAACCATACACAATCGTTCAATACCGGGTGCAAAACCACAAGTCGGTGGAGCACCATATTTGAATGAATTAATCATCCCCCCAAATTTTTTGTCCACCACCGATTTGTCATACCCCGCAATTTCAAACGCCTTATACATAATTTCTTTATTGTAATTTCTCACCGCG
>JAHJAL010000006.1 GCA_018814055.1 Patescibacteria group bacterium | reverse complement strand
TTAATTTTAAATTATTTTTATTATAACACAAGAAATATTAAATACTTATTTATGGGGTATTAATAAAATATGAAGTTGATGTATTGTACAAATTATTATCATTACCAATATTTTTCTTTTTAACGCTTACCGATTATTGGTACAATACATCAACTTCATATGTTGTTTGAGTTGGGTTGAGACGATATTTGCAGGTCTTCGATGATTTCCTGGTTTTGGCCGATGATTCCTAGGGGTTGGTTATTGATAGTGATAGAGGTGGCGCCGGCATTGGTGGTAGTGAGGTAGAGAGTGTGTTCGGAGGTGAAAGATTTGGTCTGGTTTCGAAGTATTGTGTCATCAAATATTATTTGATTGTCGGCAGTTTTGATTCTAACCCAGATGTCGGAGTCGAGGGCGGAGATAGATAAGTCGATTTGGTTTGTTGGTTGATCGGTTTGATTGAGGTTGGCGACAACAACTTTGGTGGCGGTGGTGGTACGGCCAATTTTGTTTTCGGCGGTGACTTTGATAATGTTGTATCCACTTTTTAGTTGGACTGGGGTGGAGAAATTACCGTTTTTGTCGATGGTAAGGGGTTGGTTGTTGATATATATGGTATTGTTGGGATCGGTTTGTCCGGTGATTTGAATTTTATTGACAGATACTTCGATATAGTCGGCTGGTTCGGCAATTTGCAGAGTGGGGGTTTGCATAAAATGGTTGATTTGATAGTAGGTGTAGATGCCGATGATTAGTAGTAAGCTGAAAAATGTGGTGATGGCAAGTGTTTTGGGGGTGATGATTAGAGTGCGTTTGAGTCGGTTGGAGATATTGTCTTTGGAAATTTGATAATTGTCAGGAAAATAGTATTTTGCTTCAATTTCAAAGCGGTTTTTGATTTTCTCTAAATCTAGTTCGAGAAATTTGGCGTAGGTGAGAATGAATTTTTTGGTATAATCGATGCTGGGCAAGGATTGCCAGTTATCCTCTTCGATGGCGGCAATGTATGATTGGCGGATATGGGTATATTCCTCAATGTGAGTCAGTTTGAGTTTGTGTTTGAGGCGAGTGTTTTTGAGTAAGCGCCCGAGAGAGTTTTTGGCTTGCCCAAGTTTTTTGTTGGTGAATAGTGGCATGAGGATGAAATATTGATGAGCAATTTATGAATTGTGCGAATTATTTGATTTCATCGAGAGATTTTACCAGTACCTGTCGGGGTTTGTTGCCGTCTTGGGGGCTGATGATTTGTTTTTGTTCGAGGATGTCAATCAGGCGGGCGGCTCGGGCATAGCCGATTTTGAGTTTTCTTTGCAGGTATGAGGCAGAGGCTTGTTGGGTGGTGACGATTAGTTCGACTACTTCTTGGATCAGGTCGTCATCGACGTCGGCGAAAATGCTGGCGATATTTTCGTTGGTGGTTGATTCCTGACTCTTAATAATTTGCTCAAGATAGTTTGGCGGCGGGCCTTCGTTTTTCCAGAATTGGGTGATGGAGTCGATTTCCTGGTCGGAGACCAAGACACCCTGGATGCGGGTGGGCTTGCCGGTTTCCCGGGATATATATAGCATATCACCTTTGCCGAGAAGTTTTTCGGCGCCAATTCCGTCCAATATGGTACGGGAATCAATTTGGGAGGCGACAGCGAAGGCAATTCTGGTGGCGATGTTGGCTTTGATAAGGCCGGTGATTACGTCCACGGATGGACGTTGAGTGGCAACTATCAGGTGGATGCCGGTGGCGCGGGCCATTTGGGCGAGTCGGCAGATGGCGGTTTCGATTTCATTGCCGGCAGTCATCATGAGATCGGCTAATTCATCGATGATAATTATTATGTAAGGGAGGGGTTTGTTGGGGTTTTTGTGATTATAGCTGTAGATGTTGCGTGATTTGTTTTCCGACAGTATCTTGTAGCGTTGGTTCATTTCTTCAATGCCCCATTTGAGGGCGGTGAGGGCATTTTTGGCTTCGGTGACAACCGGAGTGAGCAGGTGGGGTAATTTGTTGTAGGATGATAATTCAACTCGTTTGGGATCAATCAAGATGAATTTGATTTGATCGGGAGTAAAATTGGACAGTAGGGTTAACAGGGTAGTATTGATAAATACACTTTTTCCGGAGCCGGTGGCTCCGGCGATGAGCAGGTGGGGCATTTTGGTAAGATCGTCGATTGCTGGTTGGCCGGCGATGTTACGTCCCAAAAGAATAGGAATGGTAAATTGATGATTCAAAAAAGTGGGCGAATCGAGTATTTCTTTGAGTCGGACGGGAGCGGGTCTTTTGTTGGGAATTTCGATACCGACCAGGGATTTGCCCGGGATGGGGGCTTCGACGCGGATGGGGTGGGCGGCAAGTGCCAAAGCAAGATCGTTTTGCAGGGAAGTGATTTTGGTTAATTTGACACCGGTAGGTGGCTTGAAAGTGTATTGAGTGACGGTGGGGCCAATATTGACATCTTTCATTTCCACTTCCATACCGAAATCAGTGAAAGTATTTTCGATAATTTTGACATTTTGGTCGATATTACCACTTTGGATTTCCACCTTGTTTTCTTCCAAGAGGGAAGTTGGAGGTAGTTGCCAATTGATTTCGATTTTTTCATCAACGCTGGACACGACTATCTTGATAGTATTCAAGGGACGCTTAAAAGTAATTCACGACATTTTGTGGCGATGGTGGCTGGGGACTATAAGATTGAGCTGCGTGACTGCTTTGCGGTAAAGCAAGTATGGCTTGTTAAGACCGGTAGCAGAGCGCAGCTTAGCTTGTTATCGCTAAC
>JAHJAL010000033.1 GCA_018814055.1 Patescibacteria group bacterium | reverse complement strand
CATCATCCAAAGTTATATCCAGCCGATTGCTTTTGACAGTGATTTCTTGGACTTTGCCGGTTTCGATCTCGCTTACCAGTTCGGAAATAGTAATGTCGGTAATAGTGGTTTGGCCGGTGAGCCAGATACTATAAATAGCCGCGATAAGGGCGGTGATGATTAGTAGGATAATTATGTTTCGCAAGGGAGAGGATTTCATATTTTTTGTTGGAGTAAACGTAGGTAAATATTATCATTTTTTTTACTGATTGACAACGTGTCAAAGAGGATTTTTTGACTACCACCGCGAGAGTGATTGAGAATATCGTTTATTTCGGAAATGATTTTTGAAGTCAGTTGTTTTTTGGGTGGAACGAGGGGGGATAGTATGGTTCTTAGGATCTCTGTTTGGATTGCGGGGTGGAGTTTATGATATTTTTTGAGAGATAAAGTGATAATTGGTTGAGAAATTTTCAATTCACAATTTTCAATTTTTAGTGAATTATCAATACTTAATTTATAATTTCCAAAAGGAATCTGAGAATTGATTGTGATTCTTTTTAGTGATTTGAACGTTTGTTTGATGACAAAGTCTTGTTGGCGAAAGATGATTTGGGAGAGCTGGAGGATGGATTGGGTGGGGTTGGGATTGAGTTTTTTGATGAGGGGAAGGAGTTTGTGGCGAATGTAATTGCGAGAATATTTGGTGTCTTGGTTGGATTTGTCGATACGGTATTTGATTTGGTGTTTTTTGAGGTATTCTAAGATTTCTTGCTTGGTTGTGTTTAAAAGCGGTCGTAAAATATTTCCTTGTTTGAAGGGCATACCGGTAAGACCGGTGGGGCCGGTGCCGCGAATGAAATTGAAAATGATGGTTTCGACCTGGTCGTTCTGGTGGTGGGCGGTTAATATATAATCGCACTGTGTTTCGACTCTGGTTTTTTCCAGGAATTGGTAGCGTTGCTTTCGTAATTTTTCTTCAGAGGGAGTTTGAAGGTTATTTTGGGCTAGTTTTTTGGTGGTTAATGGGAGATTAAATTTTTTTGCGAGATTTTGGATAAATTTTTGGTCATTATCAGAATCTTGGCCTCTAATGTTATGATTGAGGTGAGCGAGGTGTAGTGTTAGATTATTTTCTTCTCGTATTTCGAGAAGTTTGTATAACAAATAGACGGAGTCGGGTCCGCCGGAGAGCGCGAGTAATAATTTTTTGCGAGAGGGGATTTGGGAGAACATGTGATAAATTAGTAATTAAAAATTCTCCCCTAAGGAGAATTTTTGAAAATAGCGGGGGCTGGATTTGAACCAGCGGCCTCCGGGTTATGAGCCCGACGAGCTACCTGACTGCTCTACCCCGCATTGTGGTGATAGCTTCTAATAACTCTTAAATGGTATCCTATAACTGTTTATTTTTCAAGTTAAAACCAGTATATTGTAAGTTGTAAATGCTTATGGTCCGGGGGCCCCGAAAAATTGTGAGCAAAGCGAAAATTTTTGGGGAGAGGATTAGTTTTTCCGAGCCAGGGTAGCTCAGTTGGTTAGAGCGTGGGACTCATAAGCCCAAGGTCGTGAGTTCGATTCTCACCCCTGGCATTTTTTGAAAAAATCTCCTATCAGGAGATTTTTTTGAGTGAAAGAAAAGGAGGGGCTAGTTTTAAGCTTGGTATATAAAAAATCTAAAGTAGCCAGACAGGCATTTCTTTGTTGTTATTGGGTATGTTAGTAATTTTTTCTTCATGAGTGGTATTGTCTTTTGGTGCATAAATATTTTTGTTGTTGATCTCGTTTAGTTTTGTAGTTTTAGTATTCCAGCCAGGTGGTTTTGGTTTGGATTTACCAATTTTTTCGCCTTTAAGATATTTACGAATTTTTGTTATCAGTCGCTCTTTTATTTTATAGATGTAATGTTTGTTGTATAGGCTTCCAACTTCGTATTTTTTCATTAATTCTTTGGGAATATCTTCAATATCCCATCCGGTAAGTAATAAATTCGCAAAGTCTTCCTCGGCTTCATTGAAAAGTTTGCTATCTTTCATATCCATGATTTTTTGAAAGATGTGTGATATGAATTCTTTATTGATAGAATTCAATGTATAGTCTTGATTATCTGGAATTTGTTTAATTCTTGGTTCGTTCTCGTATGAGCAGAAACGTTTCTTTTCTGTTTCCTTTTTGTCTCTTAGTGTCAGTGCGCGATTGAAGTAGTATGTATATTGATTGCTTGTATCTTTGTATTCAGTTCCTAGACACATTTCCTTGACGATAATATCGTGTGCAGTATCTTTAGGTGGGTTTAGTCCGAGATAGCGGCATGATTTTGTAAGTGTTTTGATGCTCCTTGGATTATAACGTTTGTCAACCCAATTTTTATCTTGAAATTTTTTACTTATATTTGACTTGCCTCCTGACTTCAGGCGGATATCTGAAGGATATTCTTCTAGCATTTTATCGGTGTTTTTCATTTTTGGGGAATTTAAGTGATGGATATATTTATAATTATTGGAGCGAGTATGTTATATATTGGTTGAGATGTCAATATTTTTTGCCCAGAAGTAAGTACCCCTTGTAAAAAGTTTGTATGTGATTGCGTGGTTAAGGTGTGTTTTAGTAGATTTAAAATATTTCCTTCTGGCAACAATCTTCGCAGTAAATAACTTCTTTTCTATCTGGTGAATGAGTGGTTTCAAATTGGTTGGGGTAGTGGTTTGTGCCATGATGTTCGTGGGTGGCAACGTTTTGATATGTATTATTGTCAGAAGCGGAGCCAGCACATTGGCAGTTTCTGTTCCAGAGCTTGAGGGGATTTCTTTGTTTTACTTTTTGGTAGTGTCGGCAGTTGGGGCATAGATGTGGGAGGGGAAGGTTTTGTTTGAGATAAAAAACGAGTTCGGCGGGGAGGATTTTGAAAGCGACGTTGCATTGTTCGTTGCAGTTGCCTTGGTGGGCACATTCGATGACTTCATTTAATATACTTTCGTCGACATCTTTTATATTGTCGGGGATATTTTGATGGAGGATAGTGGGTTGGAATTGTCGGGCGGGTGGATCAAGCCATTTGTATCCATTGGCTAGAGCTTTTTCTTTGGTGGTGGGGTAGTATTCCTGGGCGACAGTTTCGTTGTAGCCGTAGGGTGAAATTTCAGCGGGATAAAATTCGCCGTATTTATAGATGAGCCCTCTTTTGTCAGTGTATGGGTGGGAATTCATGTGTTCGATGATTTTGGGGACGAGTTGTTTGTATTCTTGTTCGGAATATTGTTTGTTCAAAATGCAGTATTCCTTGTGGCGGAGGCCGACGCAGCCAAATAGGTTTTTGGAATTGAAACAAAAGAGAGAATACCAGATGTTGCTGGAGTCGTAGACGACACCGGTGAAATTTAGGTTGTTGGAATTGATGCCGCTGTCATAGGCCTCGTAAATATAGCTGGAGTTGGAGCCGACACCGGGGCCGGTGTCGAAAGCATATTGCAAGTTGTAGCCACCCCAAACGGTGTAGTGGCAGTTTTGGACATCATCGGCGAGATCGAAGCAGTTGCGACAATTTTGACAATTGTTCATATTGTCACCGGCGCAGTTTTCACAATTAATCAGATTGGCATATTTACGAAGGGCTTTTAGTTTGAGCTGCTCGAACTTGTTTCTGATATGATCCAGTCCTGATCGTTGGGATAGATTTAATTTGAGTAGTTCTTGCTCGTATTCTTCTTTTTGGTATGGCTGATTGAAGATATGATATTGCTTATTTCTGAGATTGGTGCAGCCAACGCAATTTTGGCAGTTGTGACAGTTGTACAGAAAGTATGATTCGCGGCAATTGGTGCAATCTTGACTGAAGTGCAGCTGATAGCATTTTTGACAGGCGGTGTCTTCATAACAGTATTGGCTTTGGCTTAAAATGTATGAGTCAAGACAGTCTTGATTACTGACTGTTCGGTTGGAATACATTACTCTTTCGTTTTCAAATGAGGCGGAAATGAGGTAACAATCTTTGGAATGGCTGTTGACGTTGCAGAAATCGGAATTGTCGGCGTGGGAGTTGGAGACGCTGAGTTGGGGGGTGCGGTAAAATAAATCGGACCATTGTTCGAAAAATGGTCGATTGAAATTGTAGTCCTGACCAAAATCGAGGGGATTCCATTTGTCGCTCCACCAGTGTTTTTGTTCGTAAACAGTGAGTTTTTTGTCCGGTGAAAAACAGGAAATGATATTCTGGCCGGTAGCGTCGCATTTTCTCTTGTACAAACTGCGTTCATTGCGCCACTGCATACGGCGAATAGCCCGACAGTCGGGGCAGAATGTGGGGTAAGGTACAGAAATTTTTTGGTAGTATTCTAGATTCTCGGGCGTGATTTGGAATTCAGTATGGCAATTTTGGCAAGAATGCATATAAGTATTTTATCAAACTTATGATTTAGGTTTCGGTGCTATTTACGTGTATCGAGGGATATTTCTCGATGTGGTTTTTTAGTTCATGGAAACTATCTTGATTTTTTGGAGAAAGATATTGGAATTGGACATTGTAAATGATGGGCAATAGTATATTTCTTGAGTTTTCAAAATTTTGGCCACTCCGATCTTTATAGAATTTCTCGAATTTTTGGTTGGTAAGAGGGCAGTTGGCAACTCTCTTTTGATTGTAATGGGTGATTTGACTAGTTTCGAGTAGGTCGATTAGTTTGGTAGCAAAATTTATCAGTTTCATTTTATGTTCTATCTGGATATCATCCGATTCAATGATTTTTAATGCAGTATTTCCCTTTAATGATTTGATTTCCCGGCGATATTCTTTAATATTTTCGTTTTCTTCTTCTTCGATTTGGTGATGTAAGTCTTTTGTGGGTCGAGATTGGGCAATGAATTTTTTCCAGGCGGGTGAGTTTTTGAACTCTCTGCCCATATCGGGAGGAAGATCATCTTTTTCAAGTTCTGGATGACAAATAAGTCTGGATAGTTCAGGTAAGTGTTGGTGAGAGCTTGTTGTCATTTTGTTATATTAATAATTTAAAAATACTTACTCAACCTCTTTTGAGTAGCATTCCTGGCAATAGATGGTTTCGGGGCGGTCGGGGGAGTAAGTGGTCTGGAAAGTATTGGGGCAGGGGTTGTCGCCGTGGGAATGACTACTTTTATTGTACCAGACTTGGTTTTTGGATTGTAGGCCAGCGCATTGGCATTGTCTTTCGAAGAGCTTGGCGGGGTTTTGGTATTTTTGGCAGGCGGGCATAGATGAAAATTTATGGTAAAGTCTGTTGTGTATATTATAGCAAGGTTTACGTAGGTATTTTGATTAATTTGTATAGTATTTGTTTTTTAGTAAAAGTAATTGTTCATTTAAGTCGTGGTTGCCGAGAGTGACAAATCT
>JAHJAL010000032.1 GCA_018814055.1 Patescibacteria group bacterium | reverse complement strand
CGCCCGGTTCGCCGTTGACAGAACCAGCGGGTGTTGGGGTGACGGAGTCGCCCTCATCGTTGGTAGCATCAACGTCAGTACTGACGTTGTCTATATCAAAAGCGACGTGTTCCCCGGTTCCGCCGGTGTAGGCGGAAGAACTGACATCATACCAAACTTCAGTGACTTCACTGGAATTGGAAAGCAGATCCCAGTTCATGCCGCTAAAGGTAACAGTTCCATCAGTAGCTACGTTTTTGGCGCCTGATGCTTGAACGGTTCCAACGGCTAGAACAGATCCGTCATTTACTAGACGAACATTTTGGACGACGTCTTTGAGGCGGGTGTTGGATGCATCAGCATCCTGGCCGTCCCAGTCACCAGTCATACCACCAGCGTCTCCATCAATGTAGCCGGTCAGTTTGACCTGGTCTACGGTAATGGGATCGTTGCCGGTTGAGAATTTCAAAGCGACTGATTGGACGTCTTTTTGGTTTTTGACAACAGTGTCGGTGGTAACACTACCGTCAAGAGAAACTTCGAGAGTGCTCTCGGTGACGGTTCGCAGGTTACCATCGTGTGTGCCTGCGGGCACGATGTCAGCATCCGGTACCCATTAGGTTGGGTCGGTGTATCGGAAGTTGTTGTCATCCCATGGGCCAATCGTGGCTCGGTAGGAATGTGTGCCATCATGGAAGATATCATTGGAAGGATCCCAGGTAGCTTGCAGATACATGGTTTCGCCACCCATAATATCGAATGTGTCAGTAAATGACAGGTCACAGCTGGTCTCAGCACCTGTACAAGTAGCACTGGCGAGAGATTTTGGACCCATCAAAACACTGCCCACGGCTTGAGTGCTGGCGGCGGTGTAGGCACTATCGGTTTGTCGGATTTTGATATCGTCGAAATAGTAAGTAGTACCATTTTTGAGAAGGTCGGTATCAGCACCACCAGCGTCTTCACCAGCTAGAGTCAGACTTACTTTCTTGACTTCTAGGTCTCTTGAAGCAGAAGTGATGGCAAAATTAAGCATTACTTGATCTTCTCCATTCTTGGAGATATCGCCGGCAGCGGGACCGCCGTAGGCGATAGTTACATCACCACCCTCGAGGGTAACTTCTGAGAAGTCGGTACCTGTACCATCATATGCATTGGTGATTTGAGCGCCAACATCATACTGAGTATCAATGACCAGGATGTCAGATGAGTATTCAGTATAGAATCGGACGGTTCGATTGCTCTTACCGGATGTCATACCTTTGACGGTAAATTTGCGAGTAGAACCATCAGGCATGCCATAGCCGGGAGAGTTGGCAATCTGGAAGTTGAGTTGGTCACCATCTAGTGATGGAGCTTCGGCCAATAGTTTGTTGTCATTGTCACTCCACAACTCAAGGTCAGATAGATCATCATTGTTGATGGTACCAGCTTGAGTGAGAGTGATGCGTCGGAAGTCAGTACTGTTGACTCCATTGACGATTTCGAATTTGGCCAATTCGGCAAATTCACCAACAGAAGGATTGGCTGGATTTGGTTTGTCATTGATTGTGACCTGACTAGCTACTTCATCACCAACAGCGAATAATTCACCTTTGACAGGGAATGATCCACTGACTGATGATAGATTGACTTTGTCAGCTGATTGGATCTCAAAACCATGTTGGCCTTGAGCAGCTGCGTCAAAATCAGCAACTACGGTTAGGTAGTCAGTTCCAGATACATCAAAGCCGAGATTGTTGAATTCGGCATTGTGTGTGGCAGATGAGATACTTCGGCCGTTGGTTAGGCGATTATCGCCTTCATAGAGATAGACGTTGTCGAAAGCACCAACTGCACCAACACCATAGCGATGGACAGTGAGGCTGTTGATTGTGCCGGTTCCAACGAATTTGAATTTGGCCATAGGTACACCAGTGGCGCCCTTTGGAAGGGTCATGCCGGTAGGTGTGTCAGAAGCCAATGATACAGTTACGTCACCGGTAGGTGTACCCGCAACGGTAATAGTAAAGGAAATCGGTAGGTTGAACCAGGCTAGGTTCTCAGCTACCAGGTTGAAATTTTCAGTGTATGTTCCCTCTGACTTGCTGGAAGGTACTTTGAGTATGAACTCAAATGTTCCTTGAGCTCCGGGGGCAACACTGGCTTCATCTAGGGCGGCCGCGCGATTGGTGGTTAACCAGTTGACATCATAGAAACTTGAACTGCGATCTTGTGAATCCCAGGTTCCAAGATGGACTGGATTGGCGCCAGTGTTTGACCAAGTGGCTGTACCGATGTTTTTGACGGTAACAGTCATGGTGGCATTGTCGCCGGGAGCGATACTTGGGTCATCAGATTTTGACACTAATTCGGCTGAATAGCCGCTGGCACCAGCACCCTGGGTAACAGTGATATCCCAGTAGATACCATATCTACCTTGTGGATATGCAGCAAGATTGTCCATCCAGGCCATATTCTCCACTACTGGAGCAAAATATTCCGGATAGTGCCCGGGAGCTGGGTTGCCCATTACAGTAAATGTAAAGGATCCAAATTCTCCAGGAGCAACACTAGATTCATTGAGGTTGGCCGCACGATTGGTTGCTTCCCATTCGCCAGCTTTGTAGAATCCAGAGTTTCGATCTTGAGGATTGACTGTAGCCAGACGGACAGGATTTGATCCTGAATTGGTCCAGGCTGCAGTACCGGTATTTTTTAGTGTCAAAGTCAAGGTAGAGCTACCGCCTTGAGGAAGTGTAGGCCAGTCTGATTGACTTGCCCATTGGTAGTCGTATTCGGCAGCAGCTACAGGAGCTGTGGTAAAGGCGAAGGCAAAAGTGGCCACAATGATGGCAAACATGCCAACAATGCTAACAACTTTGCCTAAGTTAGACTTTGCTTTATACATAGTAAAATAAATTTAAAAATAAAATACGGTAAACAATATCAATAAGGAAACCGGTATTTACTTGACTTATTAAAGATGGGATTAACATCTATCGACCGCATAATAAGTATTGAATAAGTAAACCCTATAGTTTGCCATGATATACATAAATATAATTAATAATTAATAATGAATGATGAATGATGATTAATATTTTGTTAAGGTGCAAAGCAATCTGAAAAAAATATGTAAAAACTGGCAGTATTTATAATAGTGAAAATTAGAGATCCGTTGTACTATTTTCCGTGCTTTCCGCAACTGGATTACCAACTGAATTTTCGGGTTCCGGAGTTTCAACAATTTCTACGAATACTTCAGTATTTTCTTCTACTATGACTACTTTGTCTTCTTCTTTTTGGATAAGGTCGTCTATGTTTTGAATGTATTTATCATCTTTGTAAATGTATTTGGAAAAAAATGAATGGTCGGGAGCCAGGGTAGAAACAGCAATCATGTCTTCTCCACAGACCGGATCTTTACCGGGAACAATAGAAACATAATCACAGGAAGGTGAATAATACCATTGAGCCGACTGATTACTAATTTCTGGATTGACCGGCAAAGATACTTCGGGGGAATCAGTTTCAGAGCTGATATTTTCCGGATTGTTCTTGTTGGAAATTTCAGAATTAGTTTTGATGTTGGTAATTTCAGTAGTAACTGGGGATGTTACTTTGGTTTCTGACTTGAGAGTTATCTCGTCCTGTTTGATCTCTTTTGACAGTTGTTCTTTGGTGATGCTTAGATTCTTGATAGTTTTGTCCAGTTTCGTTTCAATAACACTGTTTTCACTGTTGGGGCCAGAATTTTTGATAGGTTTTTTGGCAGATTCAACTGCTTGAATAATTTCGGCTTGTGATTCTTTGATGGCAGATTTAACCACTATCTTTAATTCGGGAGAAGATTGTTGATTGTTTATTTTGTCGACTACTTTGGTCTGAATCGCTTGGAGTTGATCAATTTGGGGAGGTAATCCTTCTATTTCGGATGAATTATCAGAAGTACTTAGGAGTTTAGCGAATTTATTTATGCTTTTTTGGTATTCGTCGCTGACGTCAATAATGTTACTGATTTCTATGTCCTGGTCGGAAGTTAGGTAATCTAATTCGTTTAATCTTTCTGTGCTGTATTGGAAGTGCAGTTTGGCTTGTTTGATGGTGTCTTGGCCGGCAGAAATGAGAGTTAATTTTTCCAGGTTGAGGTCGATGGGATACAAGGGGCTGTCGGGCATGACGCCACGGGAAAAATCCAAGCCGGAGGCAAAACTCGGATTGGATGTTAGTATCAACAACAGCGTGACAGACAATATAATAATGGTGAGATATCTGGTTTTTTTCATAGTGGAAATAATTGGTTTGCGTACCCTGTACTAACAATATATATCGCGGAAGATTAAATTTGGATAAGATTTGTAAATATAAATACGCTTCATAAAAAGAGGATTTTCATAGAAGATTAAGGATATATTAAGTGAATTGTGGAAAAACAATTTTTATGGTCGTGCCTTGATTGACCTTACTTGTCGCATAGATTTTACCAGAGTGGATTTTGACAATTTCTTTGGCGATAGACAGGCCCAAGCCGAAACCCTGAATAATGCCAGTTTCGCTTTTGGTTACTTGATAATGACGATCAAAAATATAAGGTAAATGTTTGGTAGAAATTCCCGGGCCAGTGTCCTGGATACTGACGTAGATTTTGCCGAGTTTTTGAGATAATTTAATAATAATTTTGCCATTTTGCTTGTTGTATTTGATAGAGTTGTCAATGATGTTACTGAGTAATCTTTCAATTTGTTCCAGGCGTCCATTGATTTGATATTTGTTATTATTTTTGGGTTTTTTGTAAACCAGAATGATATTTTTTGCTAGAATTTTATCCTGAAAATTATTGACGATCTGATTTAATACTTTGACCAGATTTAATTTTTGGAATTGGGTATTCTGATTTTTTTCAATAGATGATAATTCAAGTAAATCATCAATAATAGCGCCCATTCTCTTGGTTTCGTGTTTGATTTTGTGGAGTGTTTTGGTGGTTTGGCCGGGAGTGAGAGTTTTTTTGCGAAGCGCCAGGTCGACGTTACCTTGAATTATGGTGATGGGCGTGCGCAGATCGTGTGAAACATTGGCAGTAAAATTTTTTTCGCGGATGAATTCGCTTTGTAAATTTACCAACATGTTGTTGAAAGTGCCGGCTAATCTGGTGAGTTCATCTTTGTACTTATTTGGTACGGGCAGGCGTTTTTCCAGATCTTGTGATCTGGTAATGGCTTCCACGTTGTCTATCAGTTGATTGATGTAGCCCAGCAGACTGCGGCTTAAATAATAACCGGCGGCAACACTGATAGCAATACTGGCAAAGATGCCCGCAATTAAGATCAACCCCAGCTGCTGCAGGGCGGTGAATGAATTTCCGGTGGGTTGACTTAATTCGATTACACCGACGATATTGTCTTGGATAATAATAGGCGCCGCCAAATAGATGTTTTGGTTGCTGTCGATATCGTCGTCGATGGATAATGATGAATTACCGGTAAAAAGCGTGTTGTTGATTTTGCTTTGGCTGGGTTTGATTTGTTTTTTGAAAGAGCCCAATTGGGTAATAATATTTTTGTCTTTGTCAACGATGCGAAGTGATAGGTTTTTGATGAATAAATCATCTGACAAAGTGGTGTCGGATTGATTAGAGACAACTTGTAATCCGGTTTCCTCATCATATCGCAGGTACTGCTCTATGATTTCCTGGCTGGTTCGGTTGAGTGTTTTTTCGAGATTATTTAATATGTTGTAATAAAGTAGTAAATAGCTGGAGACAGCAAAAATTATGACGATAAAGGTCATAATTAGGGTATATAGGAAAGTAAATTTGGTACGTATACTGCTCATTTTTGGACATTGAAAATTTAGTGGCTGATTTTGTACCCGGCGCCGCGAATGGTTTTGATCAGTTTTTTGGAGTAATTTTTGTCTATTTTTTGACGAAGATAGCGGATATGAACTTCAACGGTATTGCTGAATGGATCAGTATCCGTTTCCCAGACGTGTTCGAGTATTTGGTGACGGGAAATTACTTCATCGGGTCTGCGCATCAGATATTCAAGTAGTTTGTACTCTTTGTTGGTAAGGGTGAGTTTTTTATTGCTGCGGTTTACCTCATGAGTTTTGGTATTTAGTTTTACAGGGCCAACTTTGATGATATTGTCGGCTATATTTGATTGTCCGCGACGCAAAAGGGCGCGTATACGGGCCAGAAGTTCGTCGAAATCAAATGGTTTGGTGAGATAATCATCAGCACCGGTATCTAGTCCGGTAATTTTGTCCTCGGTGGTGTTTTTGGCGGTCAGCATCAATACAGGCACAGAAGCATTATTTTCCCTTAATTCACGACAAACTTTGAGGCCGCTGATGTCCGGTAGCATGAGATCCAAAATAATTAAATCATATTCGTTGATTAGGGCTTTGTCCAAGCCGTCCTGTCCAAGATAAGCCAAGTCAACCAGATAGTTTTCTAGTTGCAGCCCTTCGGAAATGAAATTGGCTATTCCTTTTTCGTCTTCGATAACTAGTATTTTCATATCTTTTAGATTAATTTTGGGAGAAAAATAATAATTCCGATTATTATCGCGACAAAACTGGCAAATAACACTACGCCGGCAGTGGCATCTTTGATATTTTTGATTTGATGGTGTTTCTCGGGGTGCAGTAAATCGAGTATATTTTCGATAACAGTGTTGACGATTTCAGCCATGAAGACAAAAGCGATCAAAAGTAACAGGATTAGCAATTCATAATAAGTTATATGCAGAACCAGCCCGAGAGTTAAAGCCAAAATTCCGAATAACAAGTGAATTTTGAAATTTTGCTCGTGTTTGAGCAGATATATTAACCCGTGGTAGGCGTGGATAAAACTTTTTGATAACTTTTTGGGATTGATCATGGTTTTTCAAATGAGGTTGATTATTTTCTTTTCCAGGGCCCGCCATTCTTTTTTTTGCAAGGAATTTGAATGGTCATATCCCATCAAGTGGAGAAAGCCATGGATTAAATACGGCTGGTAGCAGAATTTTTTTTCCTGTACTTTGACAATATCCGGACAAATTACGATGGAGCCGAGTAAAAATTTGGGATCTAAGGTCAGATCCGTCGGCAGGGTTTGGGGAAATGACAATACATCGGTGGGTTCGTTTATCTGCCTATACTGCCGGTTGAGCTGTTGTATTTGCTTTTTGCCCTGAAAAATAATTTCTAAATTAATCTTTGAATGAATTCCGAAAGCATCAAAAAGACTGGCAAATAATTGCCTGATTTGCAGTGTAGGTATATCGTAAGAGGTTTGATTGATAATTTCTATCATATCTACTCTTCTAGCTCTTAGCGGAGCAATCTTCTTCTTTGGCGGGCAGCTTTTTTGATGGCTATTTTGCGTTTAACTTTCCGCTTGATTGGTTTTGTATGTCGTTGTTGTTCTTTTTTGTTGGCCAGAACCCGGCTTTGCTGAACATTGCGGATAAAACGGCGCAACAGACTTTCGACATTTTCATTGTCTCGACGTATTACTTTGGTCAAATTAATCACCCCCTTTGGTATGTATTGGGCGATCTATGGTCAGTACAGTGTAATATTTTTGCAAGTATGGTGACATAGTTTAGATTATCATATATTTGGTCATGATAGTCAAGATTAAATACTCTCAACCACAACTGTTTTCGCGGCCAGGTCGCCAATTCGTTGATTATGGGGAGTATATACAACGAAAATAAATCCCAGCAGGTAAAAGCCAATGAAGTCAATGGGGCGAATAAGATTGCGAATAAAAGTTTGGTATATATCTGCCTTTTTTCCATGCGTACCTCTAATTTCAAGATTGAATATTTTTTTACCGATGGTCTTGCCAAATATACTCTCCAAGGCAAAAAAATAAATAAAATTTATCGTAAACAATATTAGATATTCGGTATAGTTTAGTATTATCGATGACTGGTCAAAATCGGGATGGAGTATTTCGGTATATACCAAGGTCAATAAGGTAATTACTATCAGATGATCTATCACCACGGCAAGAATTCGCTTAAAAATGTGAGCGGGCAGATATTGCATTTTATTATTTCATTGAATGTCTGTATTA
This sequence comes from Patescibacteria group bacterium, assembly GCA_018814055.1. Classification (GTDB taxonomy): domain Bacteria; phylum Patescibacteriota; class JAHJAL01; order JAHJAL01; family JAHJAL01; genus JAHJAL01. The sequence goes on along the minus strand of JAHJAL010000032.1, from coordinate 13,326 downwards.
TTATAAATTTTTTTGGTTCTAAATAATAGAGTAAATGTTAACATAGTTGTTAATAATTATTAACAACTATGTTATTGACCGGTTATTCGGCCGATATAAAACTCATCTTCTGTCTGAATAAGTTAAGTTTTTTAATTTTTTCTATACAGCTTCATATGTCCAATCTTTTGCTGATTTCAGAGATGGTGTTGTCCCAATCTATAATGTCCTGGACGCCGCTTCTCATATCACGAAGGATAACTGTGTTATCTATAGCTTCTTTTTGGCCAATGATTAAAGCTAAATCAGATTTTTGTCGGTTGGCCAATTTGAGTTGTGAAGATATGCTTTTCTTGTTGAGACTGCAGGAGACTCGAAGTCCTTTACTGCGGAGTTCGTGCAACAATTTGAAGCATTTCTTTTTGGCGGTGGCACCGAGTTGTATCAGGAAAATTTGGGGCGCAGTATGTCTAATTTCCGGTTTATAGCCCTGGGATATAAGTTTCAAAATAATTCTTTCTATACCGATTCCGGCGCCAACGGCCGGTGTTTTTTCTCCGCCGAGCATACCGATGAGTTCATCATAGCGTCCACCTCCTCCGAGGGTATAACCATCGTCAATTGAAATGAATTCAAAAACAGTTTTAGTGTAATAATCCAGTCCTCTGACAAGTTTTGGGTCGAGGGTGTAAGGAATTTCCAATTCGTCCAAGTAATCCAACAGTTCGGAGAAGTGTTTTTTGGATTCCTTGTCGACGTGATCAATAAGTTGCGGCGAATCTTCAATAATTTTTTGACACGTCTTTTGTTTGCAGTCCAAAATTCGTAGAGGATTTTTCTTGAGCCGTTGTCTGCAGTCAGCGCATAGCTGATTCTTGAAAGGGAGAAAATAATTAATGAGGAGTTTCATTAGGTTCTTTCTGTTCTCCAAGTTGCCAATAGTGTTGATGTGCAGCTCGATATTGGTCAGATCTAATTTGTTGAATAATTGCCAGATTAAACTTATCAGTTCAGCATCGGCGGTGGAAGAAGGAGTGCCGATTTGTTCGAGGTCGAGTTGATGGTGTTGACGAAGACGTCCGGCTTGAGGCCGATCATACCGGAATAGTGGCCCATAGGTATACAGTTTTACCGGTTTGGGCATAGTCTTGAGACCGTGCTGGATATATGCCCTGGCTATCGGAGCGGTTAATTCAGGTCGGAGAACGTATTTGGATTTGTTTTCTTTTTTTGTTTCCAATACAAACATTTCCTTGGATACTATATCTGATGTTTCACCAACAGTATGAGTGAATAAGTCGATTGATTCCACCAAAGACGTATTGATTTTTTGATAGCCAGAAAAAATAGCGATTTCCTCAAAGGTGGAGATAACATGGTGCCAATATGGCTGGCTAGCTGGTACAATATCATGCATGCCTTTGGGAGACTGGAATTTAATTTTTTTGGCCATTAGTTAAATGGTTAAATGGTTAAATTGTTTGGTTGTTGAATAAATAGTCGAATTGTTGCGACGATCTAACAATTGAACAATTCATTTTATTTATCATATTTTTTTAGCACTTTCGACTCCCGGGATGTTGGAAATACTTTTGATTACTGAGGTCAATTGGTCAAGGTCTTTGACGTTGATCGTGATTTTAATTTTAACATATTTCGAAGTTTTCTGCATTACGCTTATCTCAATAAGATTGATATTGGCGCGCATTATAACTTCGGATATGTCATGCAACATACCCACTCGATCTTGGCATTTAATTTCCAAAGATGTGTAGTATTGATAATCTTTGGTTTCTTTCCAATGAGCGATAAGAAGTCGATTTGGATCTTTGTGAATAGTATTTTTACATTTCAGCAGGTGAACAGATATCCCTTGTCCCCTGGTAATATAGCCGATTATTGGTTCGGGGTAGCGGGGCTGACAGCATTGGGTGGACAGCTTGTAGCTTAGACGTTGGTTGTGGCCAAATAGAATCGAGGCAGGCGCGGAAGTTTTTTTGGTGCGTTTAACAATTTTTTGGCGAAATATCTCTGATTCCGGAAAAATTTTCTTGATAATTTTTTTACTGGAGACGTCGCCATTGGAGATGGCAACAAAAATATCTTCAATATTTTTGTATGGTAAAGATTTAATCAGTGTTTTTATTTTTGGACTGGGAATATCTTTTATTTTTGGTAAATTCAGGCTGGCCAAATCATCGTTGAGAATTTTCTCGCCAGTTTTTTTGTGTTCGGTTTGATTAATTTTTTTGAAAAATGATCGAATTTTGGATTTGGCAAAGTTGGTTTGAGAAATGTCGAGCCATTGGCGTTTTGGTCCAGGTGATGTTTTGGATGTAAGGATTTCTACAATGTCGCCGTTGGCAAGTTTGTAGTCAAGAGTAACGATTTTTTGGTTTACCTTGGCACCAATCAGATGATGGCCGATATCGGTGTGCACACTGTAAGCAAAATCAATGGGCGTAGATCCGATTGGCAAGTCTTTGACTTCGCCCTTGGGCGTGTAAACAAATATTCTATCTTCAAACAAATCGATTTTGATTTCATCTTCGAGTCTTGATAGATCGATGTCTTTGATGCGAGATAGTTCTTTGACCCAATTGAATTCATTTCGGGATTTGTCTTTTTCTTTATACAACCAGTGAGCAGCCACGCCGTATTCGGCATGATGATGCATAGCTTCAGTACGAATTTGTATTTCGAGTTTTTGACCATCCAGCGCGAAGACGGAGGTGTGGAGAGATTGATAGCCATTGGGCTTGGGAACGGCAATAAAATCTTTGAAACGGCCGGGGATAGGTTTCCATAGGCTGTGAATAACTCCCAAAGCGGTATAGCAATCTTTGAGAGTGGAAGTAATTATGCGTACCGCGTATATATCATAAATTTGGTCGACACTTTTGTTTTGTCGCAGAGTTTTGATGTAAATACTGTATAAGTTTTTGGTACGGCCATCAATTTTGAAGTTTTTGATTTTGGATTCTTTTAATTCGGCAGAAATTTTTTTGGTGACTCGCTCAATATATTTCTTTTCCTGACGGGTTTGTCCGCGGACGACTGAGTATAATCTGAGGTAATCTTGTGGAAACAGGTATTTGAAGCAGTTATCCTCGAGTTGGGATTTGATATGCCAAAGACCTGCCCGATTGGCCAAAGGTACATATATTTCCATTGTTTCTTCGGCGATTCTAGTCTGTTTGTCAGTGGGAATATATTGCAATGTTTGTACATTGTGGAGGCGGTCAGCAAGTTTGATAATAACAACGCGCAAGTCCTTGGCCATGGCCAGAAACAGTTTACGCAATGATTCCAGTTGCTTTTGCTTATTTGTCTCTTCGGTGGACTCGGGTAAATTTTTGAGCCGGATTTGGCTGACTTTGGTTACTCCATCAACCAGTTGAAGAATTTCAGGTGAGAATTTATTTTGTATTTCATCTGAGACGACATCTGTATCCTCCAGGGTATCATGAAGAATGCCGGCAATGATCGATGCGGCATCCATTTTCATATCGGCCAGGGTAATGGCTGTTTGCAAAGAATGATGGTAATATGGCTCGCCAGACATTCTAGTCTGATTACGGTGAGCCCCTTTGGCAAAATCTATGGCTTGTTTGATTTGTACAATTTCGGATTTCGATATGTGCTTTATCTTTTTGACAAGAGTATTGGTGAGTTCTTGACTTTGATCCATGATGGGAGGGTTCGTCGAAATCTATTTTGTTTTGGTAAGTGCTAGAGAGTCTTTGAGTTTGCGCACGCTAATCGTGATGCCCTCGGAAAATTTTCCGTCCAGTAATCCTTCAGCTAATGGGTCTTCGATATATCGTTGGATAACTCGACGGATCGGTCTGGCACCATTTTGGGGATCGTATCCCAAGATGGCTATGACTTTTTTGGCGCTGGGTACGACTTTCAGCTTGATGTTTTTTTCTTTGAGTCGATCTATAAGATCTCTAAGCTGCAAATCAATTATTTGGTTGATGGCTTTTTGATCCAATGGTTTAAAGACTATTATTTGATCAAGGCGATTGATGAATTCGGGCTTGAAATGATTTTTTACCTCTTGCAAAACATGATTTTTGATATCCTGATACTCGATGTTTTGAGTACTTTTCTGACCGGTGGCAAAGCCAATCTTGGCTTGTTGATTGAATTCTTTTAAGCCCAGATTTGAGGTCATAATAACGATTGTGTTTCGGAAATTTACTTTTTTGCCTTTGGCATCGGTTAATTCACCATCTTCGAGTATTTGCAGCAAGAGATTGAATACTTCCGGGTGTGCTTTTTCGATTTCGTCGAGTAAAATAACTGAGTATGGTCTACGTCTGACGGCTTCGGTTAGTTTTCCGCTATCATCATATCCGACATATCCGGGCGGTGCTCCGACCAATCTGGCAGTTTGATGTTTTTCCATGAACTCGCTCATGTCTATTTTGATCAGCGCGTCTTCAGATTCAAATATTTCACGAGCGAGTACTTTGGCTAGTTCGGTTTTGCCGACACCGGTTGGCCCCAAAAACAAGAAAGAACCAAGTGGCCGGCGGGGGTTGGATATACCTGTGCGAGATCTTTTGACAGTTTTGGCTACGACTTCGACTGCTTCATCCTGGCTGATAATATGTTTTTTGATGGATTTTTCAATACTGGAATATTTTTCCTTCTGAGAGGTAATAAGTTTATAGACGGGTATTTTGGTCCACTTGGCCAATACCTGAGCAATATCTTCGGAGTCAATCTGAGTTTTTTTGTTTTTTTGAGTTTTTTTGTTTTTTTGAGAAACAGCGGCTATTTTGTGTGTAACTTCAGCTTCTTTGTCGCGGTACTTGGCGGCAGTTTCATAGTCTTGGTTGGCAACGGCTTGTTCCTTGGCCATGATGATGGCATCTAGTCTCTGTTTGAGTTTTTTGGTACCTTTTTTGTCGGTGACGTTGTATTTGATGGAGGCAGCTGAGGCAGCTTCATCCAGTAAATCAATCGCTGAATCGGGTAACTGGCGGTCGGAAATGTATCTTTTGGCAAGTTTGGCCGCTGATTCAATAGCTTCGTCGAGGATTTTTACTTGGTGATGTTGTTCTTGTTTGGGCTTGAGACCATGCAGTATTTTGATGGTATCTTCGACGTTTGGTTCTTCGACAAGAATGGACTGTAGTCTTCTTTCGAGAGCTGAATCTTTCTCGATAAATTTTCGATATTCGTCAGTGGTAGTGGCACCGATAATTTGGATTTCGCCGCGGGATAGAGCCGGTTTTAAGATATTGGCGGCATCAAGGGCACCTTCAGCACTTCCCGCGCCAACCATCATATGTAGTTCATCAATAAACAAGATGATGTTTTTTTGATTGATTACTTCTTTGATAACTTTTTTGAGGCGATCTTCGAATTCTCCGCGGTATTTGGTACCGGCGATCATGAGTGGTAAATCAAGCGTGAGGATCCTTTTGGTTTGAAGAATATCGGGAACGTCTTCGTTGACTATTTTCTGGGCAAGCCCTTCGATAATGGCAGTCTTCCCCACTCCCGCTTCTCCGATCAATACTGGATTGTTTTTGGTACGGCGGTTGAGAATTTGAATTATTCTATCAATCTCATCTTGACGACCAATCACGGGATCCAGCATGTTTTTGGCTGCTTTTTGGGTGATGTCAGTGGAGAATTGATCAACAATTTTTTGATTGGTTTGTCCGGGAGGGGCGACTGGATTGAACATTGCTGCCTCTGGCGGAAGATCAAGCGGGTCAGTCATGTCGGTATAAGTGACACTATCGGATTTTTTCTGAGATTGCTCAAATAAGAACTGTATTTGACGTTTTAATTTTTTGATGTTGACACCAAGATTTTTTAGGACCAGACATGCTTGAGAATTTTCGTGGCCCAGCATGGCATAGAGTACGTGTTCAGTGCCAACATATGAATGATTAAATCTCTTGGCGGTAAAAAATGCCTCCTCGATGATTGTCTTGGCTTGCTTGGTTAGAGTAGTTTGATTGTTTTCAATTTTTTTGGATGATGATATCTCTTCATTGATTAAATCAAGGACCAATTGCACTTTTTCGGCTGATATATTCAAGCTGGACAGCATGTCATTGGCCAAACTTTGTTTGACAAGTAAAATACCAAGCAGTATTTGTTCACTGCCAATATTACTTAGATTGTCCTGAGCAATATCTTGGGCGTTGTTGAGCGCCAATTTTGCATTGGGGGTAAATTTATCGAAAAATTCGTTTTTTTCCATAGGTATTTGGTGGGTTATTGTTTGGTATATTCTTTGGCAAGTTTATGGATTTTGCCGGCCGTGGCTGGTCCGATTCCTTCGACTTTGGTTAAATCATCCAGTTTGGCGGTAGCCAGTTTATCGATTGAATCAAATTTGGCTTCTTTGAGTTTGGTGATAGTTTTACGGCCGATAGATAATTGGTCGATGCTGTTGGCGGGTGTTTGATCGGTAACCTTTGGAGCAGGCCGGTCGGTTGGTTTGGGCACGGCTGGTTTATCCTGAACTGGTTGTTCGTCTAATTTTTCCAAAACTTCTTTGGAAGCTTCGACTATATCGAGTTTCCAATCGGTTAATTTGGAAGCGAGTTTGACATTTTGGCCGTTGCGGCCGATCGCGAGGGACTGTTGATCCGCTTCTACGTAAATGGTGGCATTTTTGTTGCTTTCGTCGGTGACTACTTTGGCAATTTTGGCAGGCGATAGAGCATTTTTGATAAATAGCACCGGATTATCGTCCCACAAAATAATATCAATTTTTTCGTCACCAATTTCGTTGATAATCGCCTGCACTCTGGTACCTTTTTGACCGACACAAGACCCGATGGGATCAACGCCTTCTTGATTGGTAAAGACTGCCACTTTGCTGCGTACACCGGGGTCGCGGGCGATAGATTTGATTTCAACGGTTTCTAAATCAATTTCGGGTATTTCGATAGTAAACAGTTTTTTGATAAATTCAGCGTTTGAGCGAGAAAGTACAATTTGAGCTCCTTTGGGAGATTGCTCAACTTTTTCCAACAGCAGTTTGAGTCGTTGGCCGATACGATAATGTTCACCCGGAACTCGTCCAGATTGTTGGAGAATACCAATGGCTGGCCCCAAGTCGACAAAAACATTTTGCCCCTCGATCCGCTGGACAGAACCGGAAATAATTTGACCTTCTTTGTCTTTGAATTCGTTGAATACTGTTTCTCTTTCGGCTTCACGAAGTCGTTGAATTATCACTTGTTTGGCTGTTTGGGCGGCGATACGTCCGAAATTTTCCGGAGCTTCGGCCGGTAGCCAGACTTTTTCTTCAACTTTGATGTCAGGATCTTTCTTTTTGGCTTCCTTGAGATTCATTTGAGTGAGCTCATCCTTGACTTCTTCATCATCGGCAATAACTTCTTTGACTATGAAGAATTTGACATCATCCAGACCGCCCTGACCCATTTGGGCCTTGATTTCCATCTGGGGACGGCCGTAATCTTTACGATAGGCGACAGCCAGAGCTGCTTCGATAACTTCCCACACTTTTTCTTTGGGAAGTTTTTTCTCTTCACTAATCATTTCAATAGCGGCGAAGAATTCTTCTTCGTTGAATTGTGACATAATTAACATTTTATTTATTAAAAAAATGGAAGCTTTCTGTGCTACCATTTATTTCTCTATATAGAAGATATCATGATTTAGTGAAATAGACAATACCTATTGCTTGGTTTTTGATAGAAAAACTTTCCATGGAAAAACTACTACAGCATTGATTATTGGACCAAACCTACCTGGCTGATAAAACATTCTGTGTAACCATTCGATATTCATATTTCTCATCCAAAGTGGCGCCCTGACAGCTTTTTTGCCGCCTAACAGACTTTTTTGCTGACTGATAAAATCAAAAGCACCGCCGATACCGGCGGCTAATCTGACTGATCTGAGTTTGGGTAAATTGCGATTGATCCAACATTCTTGTTTGGGGGCGCCAAAGGCAATGAGCAGACAATCGGGCACGGCTTGATTGATTTTTTTGATAATTTGTTGGTCGTAATGGGGTTGCCAAACATTGGCCGGACCACCATAAGTGCCGACGATTTTTAGATTGGGATACAAAGCTGTTAGTCTTGTAGCAGTAGTAACTGCCACATTGGGTCCAGCGCCGAGCAAAAAGAGGCTTTTTTTGTTTTCGGCGCAAATTTTGCTGATTTCCGGCACTAAATCTACACCGGTAATGCGTTCAGGAATAATTGATTTGCCGTAGAATTGATTGAATGTAAAGCAAATTGAACTTGAAATCAGTTGCCAAAAAGCGGTTATTTTTTTGAAAATAATATTTTTGGGGAGGGGAAGAGAGAGGTATTTGGCCGCCCACAGCAAACCAGCGCCATCAGCGACTGATAGGTCCGCGTGGTTAAGAATTTTTTTGAACTCATGATCAGTCTGGGCAGCTAGTATGAACTCGGAATTACAGGTAACCAGATAATGCTGGGCACTTGAATTTAAGAATTCCGTTATCTTTTGGTAAACATTGATAAAAGGAATAGCGTGGACTTTGACTCCGAGAATTTTGACATGTTTATTCATGTTGGATGAAGATTTTTTTTCTAAGATCATTTACGAACTGAATCAAAAAGAATTTTGTCGGAGTTTTGGTAGGAATTATTAACTATTGATTGTAATTTTTTGGAGAAATGCTGGTGATCAAATTTGGCGGCACTCTTGATGCAATATTTTGGGTCAAATTGTTTATAATTTTTGGTAAATTTAGTGACCGCTTCACGAATATCATCGACAGTTTGATTGTCAAAGAATAAACCGGTTTTACCAGGTTCAATACTTTCCAGTAGGCCCCCTACTCCGTAGGCAATTACAGGCGTGCCGGCGGCCAGTGATTCGATAGGCACAATTCCGAAATCCTCTTCACCCGGGAAGATAAAGGCTTTGGCGTGTTGCATTAACTCAATTTTTTTCTCATCACTTACGAATCCCAAAAATTTGATGTTTTCTTGGGCAATAGATTTTAGATGACTTTCAGCCGAGCCCGTGCCGGCAATATACAGGGGCAATTTGAGTTGGTTGAAAGCTTCGACTGCCAGGTCGAATCGTTTGAAATTTTCCAATCGAGAGAGAATTAAGTAATAATCTTGTTTATCAATTTGAGTTGGTTTGAATTCCTTGGTATCGATAGATGGGAAAAGAACATGGTCTACATCACGGCGATAGTACTTTTGGATACGCTTGGCCACATATTGTGAATTGGCAATGAATTGATCAACTCGATCAGCAGCCAAAAAATCCCATTGACGGAGCTTGTTGAAGCGCCAATTAATGATTGGTCGGAATATTCCTAAATTTTTTTGTTCAATCCAATCGGCAGTTTGGTCCCATATGTATCTGGTCGGAGAATGATTGTAACAAATGTGAACAGTAGAGGGTTTGGTGATGATACCTTTCATAAAAGAGTTGCTGCTGGAAATAACAATGTCGAATTCGGAAAAATCAAATTGCTCAACAGCTATCGGAAATTGCATTAGGAATAATTGGTGTTTGTTTGTTAAAAAATCTGGCAAGTGATTTATGCGGCTGCTATGGATTGTACCTTTGGGTAAGTATTTTTGGGTGAATTTTTGATTTGACAATAGACAAAAAATGGGTGCTTCGGGGAAAGTCCGGTGAATTTGAATTAAAACTTTTTCAGCACCACCCAGTATTGATAAAAATTCGTGAGCAATGGCTATTTTGGGTTTTTTCATATTTTTTTACACAGTTTTAATAATTCCGGCATGATGGTATTGGTGAAATTTGACCAGGGGTAGTTTTTGGCGTTTATCATACCTTTTTCTATCAGACTCTGTTTGAGCGTAGGATTGTCGATAACCCTTTTGATGGCTCCAGCAATATCCTCTACGTCGCGGGGATTAACAAATAATGCTCCTTTGCCGGCAATTTCGGGTAGAGATGTGATGTTAGAGGTGACAACGGCGGTACGACATGATTGTGCCTCAAGAACAGGAATTCCGAAACCTTCATAAAGAGAGGGAAACAAAAATAATTCAGCCTCCGAATAAAAAATTGGCAGATCGGTTTGAGAGATATATCCCGGTAAAATAATATCATTTTGCATGTTCAGGTCTTGTATGATTTGAATAATATCCTGATATCCCCGGCCCGGTTTACCGGAAATCACCAAAATATGAGGATATTTTTTGGTTTTTTTGAATTTTGAAAATGCTTTGATTAGGTTGATAATGTTTTTTCGATAATCAATTCTGCCCAGGAAGAAGATATATGGCTGCTTGTTTATTTGTTCGGAATATTTTCCTAAAACCTGGTTGACTGTTTTTTGACTATGACGGGAGTGAAAGAATGTTGTGTCTACTCCCAGGTGAGCAACGATTATTTTGTTTGGATCCGCTGAAAATTTGTCGATCAAAGTTTTTTTGACATATTTGGAAGGGGTAAAGACAGTACTAGCTTTTTTAAGGGCAATTTCGGTTGTCTTTTGCAGATGATAATATTGTTTTGGGGTATAGTTATTGGGATGGTCATAAAACCCGATGTCATGTATAACAGTGGCAGTTTTTGGAGGAGTTATAAATGGCAATGAATGTGATGGTACAAATAATGTATCGGGGGGGTGGATTTTCATTTCCCATGAGAGACCGATACTACTCCAAAAGTAAGGCATCTTGATAACTTTGACCAACGAGTTGACCGGCATAATTGATTGGTATTGATGTGTTAGCGGCTGTTTGGTATAAAATATGATTTGAGAAAACTGAGCAGCGAGTTCGGGTGTGATATGTTTGATAAAATAATATGTAACTCGATCAGTTCCGGTCTTGAACTGAGTGGATAATTTGTGAGCATCTATGCCGAGGATCATGAATAATGAATAATTAATAATGATTAATGAATAATTATTTGATCAGTGCGTATGATTATTAATTATTCATTATTCATTATTAATCAAGCTTTGATGGCGCTTCGTTTGTAGGATTCAATATTTTCCAGGGCAATATTGCAGCCTTTGATGACACAAAACTCCGGATCTTCAGCCATGTGAACCGGTACGCCGGTGACGCGGCTAAGAAGTTCATCCAGCCCTCTTAATTTCGCGCCACTGCCGGTGAGAATAATTCCTCGATCGATAACATCTGAAGCTAATTCGGGTGGTGTATGTTGGAGTACCTGTTTGACGGCGTGAATAATTTCTTTGACCGGATTCTTGAGAGCGTCGGTAGTATCTTCGGTAGTTATACTGATGATTTCGGGTAACTCAGAAATAGTGTTATTGCCGCTGATTTCGATTGATTTATTGTCAATTTGCGGGGAGATGGCACCGATTTCAATTTTGATTTTTTCAGCAGTTTTTTCACCAACTGATAAATTATATTTTTTTCGGATGTAATCAATAATTGCGTGGTCCATCGAATCGCCGGCTACACGGATGGAAGAATTAGAAACGATGTTGCCTAGGGAGATAACCGCTATTTCGCTGGTGCCCGCTCCGATATCCAGAATCATATTACCGTGTGGTTCGGCAATGGCGATTCCGGCGCCCAGGGCGGCGGCCAGTGGGGCTTTGATGATATAAACATTGTTGGTACCGACGGATTTTATCGCGTCAATAATTGCTCGGCGTTCGGTGCTGGTGATACCAGCCGGAACTGATGACATGATTTCCGGTCCCAGAAGTCGGATGTTGTGTAAGACTTTGTCGGTATAATATTTGGTAATGGCCTCTGTGATGCGATAATTGGCTATAACTCCGTTTTTGAGGGGTTTGGCGGCGATGATATCGGACGGTGTTTTGCCCAACATGTCGCGAGCTTCCTCGCCGATGGCCATGATTTTGTAATTGCTTCTGTCCAAGGCAACTACCGCGGGCTCATTGATCAAAATACCTTTCTTGGGTATTCCCAGGCGAATATTTGATGTCCCCAGATCGATAGATAATTGTTGTCTTAAAATCATAAGTAATGGGTTGATATTTAGATTTTTTTTCTGGTTATCCGGGCACCGATTTCTTTTAGGCGCTGATCCAAGTTGGTATAACCACGGTCAACCAAATCGATGTTGTCTATTTGACTTTTTCCTTTGGCCATCAGACCGGCGATAATCAATGTCATGCCAGCCCGGATATCAGGACTAACGATTTTTTTACCAACCAAAGGGGTAGGGCCGGATACTATTGCCCGATGCGGATCACATAGGGTGATATTGGCTCCCATCGTGTTTAGCCACTCGATATAATTGAGCCGGCCTTCAAAAATTGTCTCATGTATCATGCTTACTCCATCGGCTTGTGTCATAAGCAGAGTATATGGTGCTTGGAGGTCAGTCGGAAAGCCGGGGTAAGCATTGGTGGTAATGTTGTTTGGCTTGAGATGTTTGGAGCGATAAACGACAATTTGATTGTGACTTCGCTTGATTTTGACTCCGGCTTTTTTGATTATTTCCAAAAATACTTCCAGGTGGTTCGGCTGGCAATTTTTGATCACCAGCTCTTTGGCGCAAAGGGCACCAAGGATAATAAAAGTGCCTGTCTCTAAACGGTCTGAAATAACGGTTGTATTGGCGCCGTGCAGTTGTTTTTGCCCATTTATGATGATTTTGGGGCTACCGGCCTGGCGTATATCAGCTCCCATTTGATTGAGAAAATCGGCGAGAGCTACAATACTCGGTTCGCAAGCGCAATATTCAATGGTAGTTTTACCCTGCGCCATAGCGGCGGCCATCATAATATTTTCGGTGCCGGTTACACTGATACTATGGGGTATTATTTTGGTACCTTTGAGGTTTTTGGTGACAATGTGATAGTAGCTATCTTTGATAGATATTTTGGCGCCAAGTTTTTTGAAGGCATCCAGGTGAATGTCTATCGGTCTTTTGCCGATGACACATCCGCCGGGATGAGGAATGCTGACTTTCTTGAATCTGGCCAACAAGGGCCCCATCAAAACGGTAGAGGCCCGGAGTTTACGGGCCAACAGGGGGTTGATGGTTGTTTTTCTGACAGGCTTGGTATCAAACTCAAATTGACCTGTTTTGATTTTTTTTATTTTGGCACCCAAGTCTTTCATGATTTCCATCATCGTAGTGATATCAGTGATATCGGGAATATTACTAATAGTACATTTATTGGCAGCAAGAATTGTAGCTGGAATCAATTTGAGGGCGGTGTTTTTGTCGCCATATACAGATATTTCTCCTTTGAGTTCATGACCCCCGATAATTGTGTATTGGTACATAAGATGATGGTTTAAATGTCGCTATACAATAAATTTTGACTATACTTAATGTATCAAAAAGAAGCAGATAAATACAGGATTGATGGTGTTGACATACAAGGGTTTTATATGATATAATTTTGTGATT
>JAHJAL010000031.1 GCA_018814055.1 Patescibacteria group bacterium | reverse complement strand
TTTTTCTTGATCGGCTTTGGTTTTGGGTTCGATGGCAACTCTGATGACAGGTTCGGGAAAAGTTATGTTTTCCAGTAAAATCGGTCGACTTTCGTCGCAAAGAGTATCTCCGGTAGTGGTTTCTTTGAGTCCAACTACAGCGGCGATTTCTCCAGAATAGACCATGTCAACTTCTTCGCGTTTGTTGGCATGCAGGCGGACGATACGTCCGATTCTTTCTTTTTTGTCGGTAGTAGTGTTGATAACATAGCTACCTGATTTGAGAACACCAGTATAGACGCGAACAAAACAAAGGCGTCCGACAAAAGGATCGGTGGCAATTTTGAAAGCCAAGGCGGCAAATGGTTCATCGTCAACGGGAGTAATGCTAATGGTTTCATCGGAGTTGGGAATTTCAGCTTCAACCGGAGGAACGTCGAGCGGGCTTGGCAGATAATCAACAATAGCATTGAGTACAGTTTGCACGATAACACCGCGACCGTCACCACCCAAGATAGGGAAGAAATTTCCTTTGAGTACACTTTTTCTGATAGCAGTTTTGAGTTCTTCTACAGTCAATTCCCCGGTTTCTAAATATTTTTCCATGAGCTTATCGTCGGCTTCAACAGCTTTTTCCATCAGTTCCTGCCGGTATTGCTGGGCTTTTTCCAACATATCAGCCGGGACTTCTTCGGTAGCGAGTTCTTTGTCGTTGTAGTCTTGGTAGGTATATGCTTTCATAGCAACCAGATCAACCACGCCCCTGATGTCTTTTTCGAAGCCAATCGGTAATTGAATCGGATATGAATTAGCACCAAGCCTTTCTCTGATTGAATCAAGGGAAGAATAAAAATCGCCGCCGGTTTGGTTGATTTTGTTGATAAAACATATGCGAGGCACTTCGTATTTATCAGCTTGGCGCCAGACGGTTTCTGATTGGGGCTCAACGCCCATCTTGCCGTCAAAAATGACGACGGCGCCGTCTAATACCCGTAATGATCTTTCTACCTCAGCGGTAAAATCTACGTGACCAGGAGTGTCGATAATGTTGATACGATAATCTTGCCAAAAACAAGTGGTAGCAGCGGAGGTAATAGTGATGCCACGTTCTTTTTCCTGCTCCATCCAGTCCATTTGGGTTTCACCTTCATGCACTTCGCCGATTTTGTGAATACGACCGGTAATATATAATATACCTTCAGTGACGGTAGTTTTGCCGGCATCGATGTGAGCAATGGTGCCGATATTGCGAACTTTGTCTAATGGATAGTCTCTCATGTTGATTACTAATGACTAATTACTAGATATAAAAATATCAAGTATCAAGTTTTCTTAAGTTTCTAAGAATATTGTACATGTTTTTCTCGATAGTTGAAACTTGATACTTGATACTTTTCTTGGGAAAATAATTTTTTTATTTGTTAGGAACTTATTGGTGTTATTGATTAATATCTGGCTAAATAAGCGAATGCTTTGTTGGCTTCGGCCATGCGGTGAGTGTCTTCTTTTTTCTTGATAGCAGCACCGGTCATATTGAGAGCATCCAAGAATTCTGTAGCCAAGAGCTTGTCAAACGATTTACCGCTTTTGCCGCGGGCGTATTCAATGATCCAACGCATCGCCAAAGTAACGGCACGATCGGATTTAACTTCCATAGGTACTTGATAGTTGGCACCACCAATCCGGCGGGCTTTGAGTTCAAGCAATGGTGATACGTTTTTGATAGCCAGTTCGAGAGCTTCAAGAGCTGGTTTTTTGGATTTCTTTTCCAATTCATCGAGCGCGCGATACACCAGCCGGGTAGCCAATGATTTTTTGCCACTTTGCATGATGGTGTGGATGAGTCGATTGACTAATACACTTTGATATTTTAGATCCGGTTGAATATTTTTGTAAAAAACTCTTTTGCGTCGAGGCATAAATAATAAGCATTTATAAACATTTATAAGCATTTATAAACATTTTTAATACATTTGTTTATCAATGTTTATAAGTGTTTATCAATGTTTTTTAATGTTTTGTCTTTTTACTCTTTTTTGGGTTTTTTGGTGCCGTATTTGGAGCGGGATTGGCGGCGATCGGCGACACCGGCGGTGTCGAGTTGGCCGCGGATAACGTGATAGCGAACACCGGGTAAATCTTTGACGCGTCCGCCGCGCAACAAGACTACGGAGTGTTCCTGTAGATTGTGTCCTTCGCCGGGAATGTAGGCAGTAACTTCCATACCGTTGGACAGACGAACGCGGGCAACTTTGCGCAGGGCGGAGTTTGGTTTTTTGGGAGTCATGGTATGGACTTTGAGACAGACGCCACGTTTGAAAGGGCTGTTGTATCTTGTAGGACGGTTGGTCAAAGAATTATATCCCCGGGCTAAAGCCGGCGATTTGGTCTTGCGGGTTTTTTGGCGACGTTTGGTCCTACGCTTGATTAATTGATTTATAGTGGGCATGAAAGTTTTTAAAAAAAGATAAACCGTATCAAACATTATCAAATATTCTCAAACAATAATATTTTTTGATTCTTTGTTTGATCGGGTTTGATAAAAAGTTTTTTGATGCTTTATTAATTTAGCATATGAATAATATTGAAGTCAATTTATTATTCTTTGGACATGGCTTTCATGATACTCTCATAGCGTTCGATAGAGAAACCCGTGCCGGTGGGGATGAGTTTACCAATAA
>JAHJAL010000030.1 GCA_018814055.1 Patescibacteria group bacterium | reverse complement strand
GGATAAAATTATACAAGACTAACTTTTTTAGGTCAATAACATTTCGGTTTGTAGATACAAACCTTGTGTTTGCTCTCCAAATGCAAAAAAAGAATGCAAACACAAGGTTTGCCTCTACGATTCCCTGTTATATTGCCCAAAAGCAAAAAAACCGGAATTTCTTCCGGTTTCAAATTTCAAAATATTTATGATTCAATCCAAAGCAGAATTAGAGGATTTTTTTAAACAACATGATCCCTGGGGATATGAGGAAAATAAGGATGATGCTCGTCGCAAGGACGTGCTGCTGAGTGAAATTCCTGATCGTGAATATAACAAAGTGCTGGATATTGGTTGTGGGCATGGATTTATCACGCGGGATTTGCCCGGCAAAAATATTGTTGGTGTGGATATAAGTGACAATGCGGTCAAACAAGCCGGTAAGTATGCCAATGACCGGATTGGTTTTATGCAGGCTGATGTATTTGAGTTGAATGACAAATTGCCGGATAAATTTGATTTGATAGTGATAACGGGTGTTTTGTATCCCCAATATATTGGTAACTCTGTGAATCTGGTTTATTTGATTATTGATAAGTTGCTCAAACCGGATGGGATACTGGTGTCGGTTCATATTGATGAATGGTATCAGGCCCGATTCCCCTATTTGCTGCTCAAACAATATTTTTATGATTATCGCGAGTATTCGCATCGGCTGGAGGTTTGTATCAAATGATTTTGACGTATCACAAAGTGGACCGGGAGGCATCGACCAAATGGTGGGTGGACGCGGACAGTTTTTATCGGCAGATGCTGGAGCTGGCGGACAAAGAGGTGGTCTTTTTGGATGATTACAATCCTGATAATAAAGATCAGGCAGTGATCGCATTTGATGGGGTGTATGAAAATGTTTATCAGTATGCTTTTCCCATATTGCAGAAATTTAATTACCCGTTTGAATTGTTTGTGACTGGTGATTGTGTCGGCCAATTGAATGATTTTGATGAGGGTGAACCGGAAACGAAATTTGCCGGTCGGGAACAATTGATGAAAATGGTCGGAGACGGGGGCAGATTACAGTGGCATACCCGCAGCCATGCTTGTTTGAGTGATTTGGAAAAAGAACAAATAAAAAATGAACTGGAAGTGCCTTCGGGGTTAAAAGAGTTGGATACAAATGGATTTAAATGGATAGCGTATCCGCATAGTGATTTTGACCAAGATGTAATACAAGCAGCAAAGGAAAAATTCAATGGGGCGGTGGCGGGTGAAAACGGCAATGATAAGATTTATAGTTTGAAAAGAAAGACAGTATTGAATAATACGAAACTAACCAAAAAGACGATCGGGGTGGTGATTGCTTCATATAATTACGGGCATTTTTTGATCGAGGCGGTGGAGTCGGTGTTGCGCCAGACGCGGATGCCCGATTTGATATTAATTTCCGATGATTGTTCGACTGATAATACCGGTGAAATTGCGGCATATTATCAAAAAAAATATCCCGATCTGGTTTTGTTTAATTCAAACCAAGAAAACTTGGGAATTGTGAAGCATTTCAACATAGCGGTCAATCTTTCGGATACTGATTATGTGAGTATCTTGGGGGCGGATAATCGGATGCGGAGTGATTATATTGAGAAAACGGCCAATGTATTGGATACAAGCGCCAATACGGCTATTGCATATACAGATTTTTCTTTGTTTGGCCCGCGGGCGAGATTGATATATGAAAAGTTTGATAAAAATTACCAAGGCAAAATATTGGATAAATATTTTTATGTGATTAATTTTCCCGACTTCGATGACACGACCAAAAAACATTTAAATACAAATAATTTCATCCATGGCACTTCGTTGTTTCGAAAAAATATTTTCACCCAAGTTGGCGGGTACAAGATGGATACGGGCAAACCGGAAGATCATGATTTGTTTGTCCGGATGACCAAGAAATACGAGGCTAAACGGGTGGCCGAGCCTTTGTTGGAATATCGTCAGCATACCAAAGAGCAGTTGAATGAAAGGTTGGCTTCTTATTTGGAGCTGAAGTTTTATAAAAATGAATACAAAAAGACAGTAGAGTTGGAAAAAAAGCTTGGTAAACAAAAAGAGGAGATTGCTGATTTAAACGCCAAAATAGACATATTGGAAGGAAATCTTAGATCTCTGCAAAATTCCACTTCCTGGAAAATCACCCAACCACTGCGGACAATGTCGGACAGGGCCAAGGGTTTGAAAAGGAGGCTCAAGCGGTCGGGAGAAATATTGAATCAGGAAGGAGGAGGAAAGTTGGTAGAGAAAATATGGCAAAACACTTTTAGCTGGCCGGAGCCATATAATAAATATGATTGGTATCAAAATGATTTCATGTTGGTAAATGTCGAGGAAGATATCAAGAATCATATTCTCGATTTTGATGAAAAAAGGCCGGTGATAACATGTTTGGTGCCGTTTAATTTTTTGTATGATAATTTTGGTGGAAGTAAGCGGGTTTTGAGTATTTATCAGGGATTAGCAGATATGTTCAATGTGAATTTGATCGGGATAACTGGTTTGACGGACAAAATTGTGATTGGCCGCATGAGTGAGAATATCAATGTGTATATTTTGCCTCATAGCCAGGATTTTCATGATCAGCTCATCCGCGAGGAGCAAAAAGCGGGGGGGCCGCTGCATGATGTTTTGTTGATCAATGGTTATACTCAAATACCATGGCTTATGAGTTTGGTAGAAGGATTGGATAGCCAAACGGATATCATGGTGAGTTCGCATCCTTATTTTTGGAGGCTGGTTGGCTCTTTTGAAGATAAAACAAGGATATATGACGCTCATAATGTTGATAGTATTTTAAAAGAGACATATTTTCCTCAAAATGAATTTGCCAGGCAGTATTTAAATCAGATAAAGCTGGTGGAAGAGGATGCTTGTCAGAATGCTGATTATGTCATGGCTGTTTCGCAATTTGACAAAGAGCAGTTTGTGAAGTTGTACAATGTCGATCAAAATAAGATTGTGATAGTTCCCAATGGGATTGATTTGGATTCATATCAATTTTTATACAATGATAATAAATCCAATGATATCGTTTTTATTGGCACTGCTCATCATCCAAATATTGAGGCGGTTGAGTTTATAATGGATAAATTGGCTGCTTTGAATCCAGCGTTTAATTTTATTATTATTGGTAAT
>JAHJAL010000005.1 GCA_018814055.1 Patescibacteria group bacterium | reverse complement strand
TCATCCAAAGTTTTGTCGTAAATTTTCTCGAAAGCATCAGGGAATTCTTTTTCCCGGGCCAAATTGACATATAGATCAATACCGTATTGGTCGATGAGGTAGTTGGCCAAGACACCAACGGTGAAGTATTTGAGGTCACCTTGGCGTATTTCCCAGTTAATATTTAGAAGGTCTTCTAGAGGGATGGGTGGATTTAGACGGACTAATTCACTATAATCCCGGCCGGTCTGGTCGAGCATGACCGCTATCCCCTCGAGAATCATTTTTTCTTTGACTTCACCAAAGGTATTTTCAAAGATAATTTTGGTGGTTTCGTAGCCAAAACTTTGGTGGGATTCGGGATTTTCGAAGACGATATGCATTTGCTGGGTGTCAATATCGGCAAAACTATTGTCAGAGAGCGTGTATTGATACAGGGTGGCGAAATCCGGGTATAGATATACTTCAATAGTATCGGTCCAATTGGTGAGTAGGGTGGAATTGATGAATTCCTGGCTTTGGGTGAAGCTGTCGATCACAAAAGTTTGTTGTTCGGGGGGTAATTGAACAAAACTATGAAAGTCAAAATTATTACTGCTGAATGAATAAAGACCGTCATAACTTTGCAGGGTAAATTCAGGCAACAAATTGAAGGTAGCGGCGAGTTGTTTGAATTCTGTCAATTTGGTACTGGAGTCTTTTTTGGGAATCATGCCGGTTATCTCATAGCCAAAATAGTATTTCTGGGCCAAAACAGTAACGATATAATAATCAACATCTTCCAAAACCAGTATTGAGCTTTTCATGCCCTGAAAGTTGGTATCTTCTTTTTTGGTCAGAAGTTCCACGGCTTGGTTGGCAAAGGCAAGCATGTATTGGTTTTCCAGTTTGGTAGTGGTGTTGACGCGGGGATATTTTTTGATTCCGTATGACGCGTCGCCGGAGGAATATTTGAGATCATACTCGCTGTCAATTACGGACCACTCCGGTGTATCGATGACAGAGAAGTGAAGGTTGGGATCATTATAGGTATTCTCGGCGGTCAAAGTCAGGTCGAGTTCTTTGTAAATGGAAAATTCATTTAATATGTTTTCACCACGTTTTTGGTTGATTTTGGATTTTAGTTCAATCGCGGTTTGGTTACTGTCGTCTTCTGATAACACTTCATCAACTTTGAATTTGGCCGGTTCGTATTCTCCTTTTTGGTAAAATTCCTCCGCTTGTTTGAGTGATTGTTCGACGTTGCTTAAAGATTGGTTTTGGTAGTAATTTTTGACCAGATTGACCAAGCCAAAGCTGGCAAAAACCAGTATGACAACCAGGAGCATACTCAATGATCCGACAATCAACCAGCTAAATGACGTGGGGCTTTCCTTTGGGGTTTTTTCTTTGATGGGCACTTCGGTTGGTGCCAACCATTCTTCTTGTCCGGCTTCATCTTCTAAATTAGCTTCTGCAAAAAACTTGTCACCCTTGGCGGCATCAACTTTTTTGGATTCTTCTTTGTGCCGATCAATTTCTTTGGTATCGGCCTTTTTGTCTTTTGAGCTCATTTCTTCGGTTTCGATCATGCCAGAACTGGTTTCTGCTTGTTCGTGGCTGAAAATTTGAATTTTTTTGGTTGAGCCGACAATTTTTTCTTTGAGCCGGTCAAACCAGTTTTTTGACTGCTTAATTTCCAGGGGCTTGGACAGTTTGCTGATATCTATTTCCTGGTTATATTCGTTTGTTTTTGTATCCATTTATTCTAATAGAAAGGATAAAATTTGCTTAATTTAAATCTTGTTATTATAGCAAAATTTTGTGACTGTTGTCAAGTTTATTGTTCTAACAAAAGCAGCAATATCTAAAGAGTAGAAATTGATTTTCCTGGGACCAAAGTAAACAAAAAAAGTGAATTTGATGTTTACCCCTCAATCAGGAAAATAATTTTACATCAATAAATAATTGCTGCAAAAAGGAGTATAGTATTTAAACTATGATTATTCAAGGGTTTTAGGTTTTACATCATTCCGCCCATACCACCCATACCCATACCGCCGGGCGGCATACCACCGGGCATGGCTTCTTCATTGTTTTTTGGTAACTCGGCTACCAAAGCTTCGGTCGTCAAGAACATTTCAGCGATACTGGCGGCGTTTTGCAGGGCGGAGCGGGTAACTTTGGCGGGGTCGATGATGCCTTGATCGATCATATTGACGTATTCATTGGTCATGACGTCGTATCCGATACCTTTGCCTTTGGAGCGCACTCCCTGGACGACGACGGATGGTTCCAAGCCAGCGTTGTAGGCAATCAGGCGTAGGGGTTCTTCCAATGCCCGACGAACGATATTGATACCGATTTCTTCTTCGCGGTTTTTGGCTTTGATATGATCCAAAGCTTCCAAGCAGTCGATTAGGGCACAGCCCCCACCGGGCACGATACCCTCTTCGACGGCGGCGCGAGTGGCGGCCAATGCGTCTTCAATCCTATGTTTTTTCTCTTTGAGTTCGACTTCGGTAGCGGCACCGACTTTGATGACGGCTACGCCGCCGGCCAACTTGGCCAATCTTTCTTGTAATTTCTCTTTGTCATAGTCAGAATCAGACTTTTCGATTTCAAGGCGAATTTGTTCTACCCGGGCGTCGATATCTTTTTTGTCACCTTTGCCATCGACGATGGTGGTAGTGTCTTTGGTACAGACTACCTTGCCGGCCTGGCCCAGCATATCAATTGTCATGCTTTCGAGCTTGAGTCCCAGTTCTTCGCTGATGACTTGTCCGCCGGTCAAGACGGCAATATCTTTTAGCATTTCCTTGCGGCGATCGCCAAAACCGGGGGCTTTTACGGCTATGGCATTGAACAATCCCTTGAGCTTGTTCAGAATTATGGTGGCCAAAGCTTCGCCTTCGATGTCTTCGGCGATAATAACCAGTTCTTTTTGGCCGGCCTGTGCCAAGGTTTCTAAAATATGTAGTAGATCTTTTCCAGCTGAAATCTTTTTATCAGTAATCAAAATGTGCGGACTATCAAGCTGAGCTTCCATGCGAGCGGCATCAGTGATCATGTAAGGCGAGATATAACCATTGTCAAACTGCATGCCTTCTACCACGTCTTTGTCCATGCCCAATGTTTGTGATTCTTCCACGGTGATAACTCCGTCTTTTTTGACGGCTTCCATGGCGTCGGCGATCAGTTTGCCAACTTCAACATCGTCGGCGGAGATAGAAGCCACTTGAGCGATTTCTTCATTGGTGGTAATATTTTTGGAATTTTCGGTCAATTGCTTGATCACCGCGTCGGTAGCTTTGCGGATACCGTGACGCATCAGCATGGGGTTGGTGCCGGCAGCGACGTTTTTGATGCCCTCGTTGATCATGCTTTGCGCCAATACGGTGGCGGTGGTGGTACCATCGCCGGCCACGTCATTGGTTTTGGTGGCGACTTCTTTGATCAATTCGGTACCCAATTTTTCGACATTGTCTTCCGGTTCTATTTCTTTGGCAATGGTGACGCCATCATTGGTGATAGTGGGTGAACCATAACCTTTGTCCAAGACAACATTGCGACCTTTGGGGCCCAATGTAACTTTGACGGCGTCGGCCAGCGTGTTGGCTCCTTTTTTGAGCTTGTTTCTAGCTTCCTCGCCGAATATTATTTGTTTGGCCATATTTACCTCAATTAGTAATTAATAATGAATAATGAATAATTATTGTCATCATCGTAATATTTACTTCACCACGGCTATCACATCCGATTCCGACAAAATCATAAACTCTTCTTTGTCAATCTTGAATTCATCCGGGGCATATTTGCGGAAGATGATGACATCCCCCACCTTGACGTTCATGGGCACGACATTGCCGTTGTCATCTCTTTTGCCGGGACCGCATGATACTATTTTTCCCCGCTGGGGTTTTTCTTTGTCCATGGTCTCGGGTACTACAAAACCAGATTTGCTGGTTTCTTCAATGGGTTCGACAATAATTCGGTCACCCAATGGCTGTAGTTTCATAGGTTTTCTCCTCTAATTAAAACTTATAAAAGCTAGATTGATAAATTAAAATCAATCTTATTTTAGCACTTAATACAGGCAGGTGCTAGTATTTATTTTAGGCCCTGTTGTTGAATATGTCAAATTTTTATGTGGTGGTAGAGACGTAGCAGTGCTACGTCTCTACGCGTGGCAATGATGCAAATTGATAAAAAACAAAAACACGCAAAATCAACGTGTATTTGTAATAAATGGGCGGTATTGGAATCGCCCGGTTATCCAACCGGGCGCCAGGTCGGATGACCTGGCGAACCAATGACCTTATGCGTGTCGCGT
>JAHJAL010000029.1 GCA_018814055.1 Patescibacteria group bacterium | reverse complement strand
CTTTTGGCAAAGAAGGACATTGGGGATTTATTTTTGAATTGGGCGTCATGTTTCAGGGATCACCTACAGCTAAATTTTCCGCTACAGGTACATTAGCAAGCGATCCCGGGTTCCGGGCTGATCTATCCAAAGAAGAAAAGAATCTCCAGGATGACTTGGATAGTTTTGAGTACTACCCGGTTATCTCAATTGGTTTTAATTATCGTTTCTAAAAAAACAGAAACCATATATCTGTCGTGAACGATATTTAATCAGTCAATCGTCAAATCAAAGATATGGCTTTTGTCTTGGCAATATCGCACATTTTTGCGCACGACTCACCAGTTGGACTAAGCCGCCTAACGGCAGTTATTGCCCATTAATCCTATCCCTCAACTTACCGGAACACTTAAAAGTCACAACCTTTCTTGGTTCCAGCATCATATCATCTCCAGTAGCCGGATTTCTGCCTTTACGTTCTTTCTTTTCCTTTACACGAAACTTGCCGAATCCGGAGGCCAATACATCCTCACCGGATGCCAGTGTTCTTTTGATGATTTCAAGAAGGGTTTCTACAATTTCTGACGACTTGTTCTTTGGAAATCCGGTCTGATTCTGGATTGATTCTACAATCTGAACTTTTGTAAGGGTCATGGATAATTGCTCCTCATTTAATAATAAGTTGGAATTATAAGTGATTTATCTCAACTCCAGTATGAATGTCAATTGCAAAGGTTTATCTGCTGCAATAATGATGAAGCCTGGCGACTAAGTCCGGCCTTCGACCTGGTGCCTAACATCGGTTTCAACCAGGAACATGTGCTGCGCATCGGTATAGATAGCAGTCCGGTAAATCTGATGACACTCCTTGCAGAAGCCAAACACTTCGGGATAAAGCAGAGGCGGCATGCCTTGGATGTCGTTATTGAAATTCATGAGGTTGTCTCAAAATGGGATGCGGTTTTCACAGAGTGTGGCGTGCCGGACAAGGATGCTGTAAGTATCGATAAAGATATTATTCAACGATTGAAACGCCTAAAATGATTATGTTCATAAGAGTGCATTCGCCAAGCACGCTCAGCACGAACGTTCCCTTTATCTTCTCGACACCCGATCCCTGCTCTCTGACTTTTTATCCGCCGATCTTTGTAGCGGACTGACCTCTGATCTCCGATTTCTGTCTTTATCCCTCTGACACCCGACCTCCGACTTCCGACCTCTGTCTTCTTTCCCTATTTTTTCTATTGATTTTATTTGATTTTTTTGCTTAAAAGGAACCCAAAATGCCTGTCACTTTTAAGGGGGAAGGATGCTGATAAAAGACAGATGTGATTTTTTTCATAAAACGAGATGGTCATGTTTGATACATTTTTTGGTGCCACTATTTATTTTGTCCCTTTTTTCCTGTTCAACCAAGAAACCCGCCAGCATAGATTCTCAATTAACAATTCAAAAAGGCAGTGAGCAGGTTAAAGAGGGATTGAGGATATATATACGCCCACTTCGAGAGCCAACTGAAATAAAAAAGTATTTCGGAGCAAATCTTCTTGAAAAAGATATTTTGCCAATTTTTATTTTGGTAGAGAATAAAAGTGAATCAAAATATTTTCTGGTTGAACCCGAAAAACAGTTACAAGAAAAACCAAAAAGCAATTTGAATGGAAAAAATATTGAACCCAAAAATAGTAGCAGCAAATACATAACTGCAAAAGAAGCTAAAAATTCCATTTATGAGAAAGAATCAGGATTGGAAAAAGCATTAATTCTTACAGGCCCAATTTTTTGGCTGGCGGCAATACCTTTAGCGATGACTGATTATGGCCCGACAGACGCATCAAAATCACTGCAACAAGCCTTAATAACAAAATCTTTGAGAAGGCAGACGCTGACACCGGGAAAAACTGAGAGCGGATTTTTATATTATCACATCCCTCCTGATATTTCTTCCGAAGAAAATATCGGAATAAAACTCAAAGCCACCGATCTGGATACATCAGAGATAATATATTTCCCCTTTACAAAAAAACTTAAAGACGAGGAAAAGGATGTCAAGAAATAACAACAAAAGCATATTATTGTCGTTGGGAATGATCATCATTTTTCTTTTATTTCTTTCAGCGTGTGGAAGATTTGGTGGACGCTACAAGATCACAACTAAATCAATGAATGAATTTTCCAGCAACAAGAAAATCCCCATCAATGTAAAACTAGTGTTAGATTCGGAGTTATGCAACTACGTGTACATTTCAAAAAGACAAGGAGCCAAGAGAGTTTATGAACTCGGCGAAGCTTTATGTTCAAATACCGAGAATCTTTTTAAAACGCTATTCAAAAATGCATATGTTGTTTCAGGAAAGCCTGATAACGCTCAAGATCATGTCGATGTTATTGTAACTCCCAAAGTAATTGACACATCTGTTTTGGTTCGACCTGGCGCCCCTCCGAATTTTGAAGCCACATTAGTCTATGAATGTGCGATGGAAGATACAAATGGTCGTGTAATTTTCCTAAGAACTGTTAAGGAAAATAAAGTCATAGAGCAATATGTTCACGACGGATATAAGGTCGTAATGCAAGAAACCGTGGATGAACTGTTTACAAAACTCGAAATCGAATTGGTTGACTCTCCTGAAATCAAGAAATTTGCTAAAGGTTTTAAATAAATTTCCGTTTTGAGTGCAAAATAACAAGTATAAGGATTATTTTAAGAAATCATATTTTGCTTAAAAGGTCCTTTATGGGGTCAAAAAGAGTCGCTTAAGACGATTTTAGGGCCTATTTTGTTCCTTATTTGCTGTTATTATAGTT
>JAHJAL010000028.1 GCA_018814055.1 Patescibacteria group bacterium | reverse complement strand
CATCCCAAGAAATTATCGAATTCCACTGGCTCAACAAAGAATGTCTATCTCATCCCAAATTATCACCAATTCTCAAAAACAAAATCGTCCCAGATTTAATTGCTAGAAAAATTCTAAAGTAAAAATGGAAATAAAACCAGGATTATACCAACATTACTCCGGTAAACAATATCGAATAATAGGTGAAGGCAGACATAGTGAAACATTGGAAGAATTAGTTATCTATCAAGCCCTCTATGATTCACCGGAATTCGGGCCCAATGCAATATGGGCTCGCCCCAAGCAAATGTTTTCTGAAAACGTTGAGATTGATGGCAAACATGTACCTCGCTTTCAATTTATTGAACAATAATGAACAAAAAAGAAATTATCAAAAATACAATAGAGTATGTCAAATCAGCCATGCAAGACACAGAAACCGGGCATGACTGGTGGGCATATCTATCGAGTTTGGCAAACGGCCAAGCATATTGCAGCTCATGAAGACGTCGATACTTTCGTCGTTGATCTTGGAGCTCTACTGCACGACATTGCTGACTTCAAATTTCACGATGGCGATGAAGAAATCGGATCACATAAAGCCGAAAAATTTCTGCAATCTCAAAATGTTTCACCCAAAATCATCGAACACATCAAAAATATTGTCGCCAACGTATCTTTCAAAAGCAAAAACCATGCTCAAACCTTCTCATCACCCGAACTTGAAGTTATCCAAGATGCCGACCGGTTGGATGCCTTGGGCGCCATCGGTATCGCCAGAGTATTCTCATTTGCCGGATTTGCGGGCAATGAAATCTATAATCCAGCTATCAAGCCCAATCCCAATATGAGCAAAGAAGAATACAAGCAGAATAAATCAACCGCCATCAATCACTTTTATGAAAAATTACTTTTGATAAAAGATCGCATGAACACCAAGACAGGCAAAAAACTGGCCGAACACCGCCATCAATTTATGAAGCAATATTTAGAAGAATTTTATTTAGAATGGGAAGGAGAAAAATAACATGAAAGATTTAATCCAAAAATTCAAAGAGAACATGATCGCCAACGCGAACGATCCCAACTTCCGGCATCACCAGTGGTTTGTGAAGTATCACCTAGAAATTGTTTACCAAATCGCTATGGAATTGTGCGATATTTACCCTGAAGCCAATCGAGATATGGTCGAAGTCCTGGTCTGGCTACATGATTATGGCAAGCCCTTGGATTTTGAAAATGAGAAAGACGTAACTTTGGTCAAAGGAAGAGAAAAACTGACCGAAATCGTATTTCCACCAGATTTTGTTGACCAAGCTATCGAATACACCGAATTCATCGACCGCCGACGCGACATGGACCAATACCCGATCGAAGTCCAAATTATCTCCTCTGCTGATGCCGCTTCTCACTTCGTGGGGCCATTTTACGCCTGCTGGTGGCACGAAAATCCACAAAAGACAGTCGAAGAACTTGGGCGAGACAATCAAAAAGTCCACGCCAAAGACTGGGATCGCAAAATGGTATTACCAGAAGTTAAAGAAGCCTTCAAGTTACGAAATGAATACAAAAAAGAAATGTGGGGTGAATTCCCCGATAAATTTTTGAATTAATTATGTCATGAAAAAAGTCCAAGCTACTTGCGCTATTATCATCAACGACCAAAATCAATTCCTTTTGATCAAACGTGGCCGCGACCCTTACGAAGGATACTGGGCCTTTGTCAGTGGAGTCGGTTCTATCCTAAAAGGATTACCTCCCGCCGAAGCAGTAATTGAAGAAGTAGAGTGTGACCTACAAACAACTTTTAAGGGAAAGTATTTATTTACATTGTCCGTAGACAATGATGAACATATTAACGAAACTGTAGTATTTGTCGGGAAAGTCGAAGAATCAAAGATAAAAATCAATCCACCATATTCACAAAAACACCAATGGTTTACTGTCGAGCAGATAAACAAAGTAGGGCAGTTGGCATTCGAGCACTACGACATACTCAACCGATATTTAACAAATATCAATAAACCTGAATAATCATAATTACATACAATTTATATAATGATCAAAATTAGAAAACATCTTGCCAAAGATATACCATATCGTGTCAAATGGCTCAACAATCCACAGGTTAATAAATATATCGGTGACGAAATTGGCCAAAAAACCACTCTCAAAAAACAAAAAGAATGGTTCAAAAACTACCAAAAAACCAAAAATAAGAAATTCTTCACAATTTGCGATAATTCCAAACCGATCGGTTTTATGGGATTATCTAGCGTTAGCGCCAAAAATAAGAACGCCGATTTATTCATCGCTATTGGCGAAGATGATTATCGTGGTCGGGGATTTGGTCGAGCTGCTATGCAATGGTTGATTGACTAT
>JAHJAL010000027.1 GCA_018814055.1 Patescibacteria group bacterium | reverse complement strand
TTTAAAAAAGCTCAAAGCAGGCTGGAGTTCACTTTGGTTTTGATAGGTGTTTTGATGTAGCCGGATTGGGGTTGGTTCTCAGTTGGAGTTGATTTGGGAACAAGATCGGACTTTGATTCATCGGAATTAGGTTGGAAAGTGTTGATTTGAACTGTTTCATCAGAAGATTTTGAACGGAATTTGGGCCATCTGAATCTGGGCCAAGTATCAGGGAATTGAGACAAAATGTTTTGTAGAGAAGTGTTGAAAAATAATAAAAACGAGATAATTACGAGGAATATGATCAAAATCAAAGTTCCGCTAGAGCCGATAATTTGGTGGCCAAGAAAAATGAATCCTTTGCCGATATAGCCACCGGCGGCGAGGTGGTCATCGGTGGGGATAATTTGAGCCAATAATCCTGGGCTGACAATCAAAAAGATGACGATACTGATGATTTGGCGGGTGTGGAGTTCAAATCGGCCGGGCAAAATGGCGTTTAGTCCAAATATTATCAAAAAAATTGGAATCGAATAGGCAATTAGACCAAAAGCGGTTAGTATGAGTGTTTTGGTAATTTGACCGACCGGGCCTAGTTGGCCGATGAAGCTTAGTACCAAGAAGAGAGTGACAATGCCGATGATAAATGCGATTATCTCCCGGCTGGTTTCCGGGTTGAGTTCCAGGTCGAGTTTGATCTTCTCGTATTTGATTCTACGTTTTTTCTTTTTTTTGGACATTTTTGAAGATAAGTATGCGAGTGAACGAGTCGTGAGTAAGTTTTATTATACTTCAATTGTAACAGGAATTATCATGGGGCGACGTTCGGTTTGTTGAAAAACGAATTCACCGATTTTGTCGCGGAGGTCGTTGCGGATTTGATTGAGATCGACTTGTGTGTTTTCGGCTTTTAGGTTGATGATCTCGACGATGTTTTGACGGATTTTGTTGATGAGTGGGTCGGCTTCTTTCATGTAGACAAAACCACGGGATATGATGTCGATGTCTTTGTCTTCAGCGGGAGTGTTATCGGTTTTGATTTGGGCGATAATAACTATGATCCCGTCACCGGCTAAGTGTTGGCGGTCACGGATAACAACGTTGCCGATATCACCGATTCCGAGCCCATCGACAAATACCTGCCCGGAGGGAATTTTCTTCTTGGTGCTAATCAGTTGATTGTTGGAGAATTCAGCAATTTGACCATTGTCGAGGAGAATTGTATTCTGTTCGGGTATACCAATATCTTGTCCCAGTTTGGCGTGGGAATAGCGGGCATACAGTGATCCGTGATTTGGGATGAGATATTTGGGATTGATCAGGGTCATCATGAGCTTGAGGTCACCGGCTGAACCATGTCCAGAGGTGTGCACATCCATGTTTTCATCATGGATAATATTGGCGCCTTGGCGAATGAGGTTGTCTATCAGGTTGAAGACGGATTTTTCATTGCCGGGAATGGGACGTGAGGAGAGGATGACGGTGTCGCCTTTT
This sequence comes from Patescibacteria group bacterium, assembly GCA_018814055.1. Lineage (GTDB taxonomy): Bacteria > Patescibacteriota > JAHJAL01 > JAHJAL01 > JAHJAL01 > JAHJAL01. Next base: position 5,993 of record JAHJAL010000027.1, on the reverse strand, counting down.
TTGAGTTTGATGAATCGATGGTTGCCGGTTGACATACGTCCAATGGCGGAGTTTTCTTGGCCCTGACTGCCGGCAGCGATGACGACGATTTTGTCGTCGGGGAAGTTTTTGATTTCGTGGGGGGCGATTAGAATATTTCGGGGTAGGTCGTAGTATTTCAGCCGGGAGGCAATTTCAAAATTTTGCAACATACTATATCCGGCAAAGGAAACCTTGCGACCATGTTTTTTGGCAGAATTGATGATTTGCTGAATACGGCTTAATAGTGATGAAAATGTACCAATGATAATGCGACCGGGGCATTTGGTAAAGGCGATGTCGAGTGATTCGCCAATTTCCTTTTCGGAAATAGTGAATCCTTGTTTGTGAGCGTTGGTACTTTCTGAGAGCATGAGCAGTACTTCTTTTTTGCCAATCTCGGCAATTTTTTGGAAGTTGGCTCTTTTGTCGGTGGCGGGAGTAAAGTCAAACTTGAAGTCGCCGGTATAGACAATTGTGCCTTCGGGGGAGTGAACTACGATACTTATTGCATCGGGGATACTGTGATTGACTCGAAAGAATTCAATATTGAAATTCCCAAGCCTTAATTTGTCTTTCAAAGGATCGATGGTTTTGATGTTGGCGGTGATGTTGGGGAATTCTTCCAACCTTTTTTTGATCATTTCAGACGTGAGGCGGGCGGTGAAAATGGGGACGGACCCAAGTTGGGGGATGAGGTAGGGTATCCCGCCGGTGTGATCGAGGTGTCCATGAGAGATAATAATACCCCGAATTTTCTTTTTGTTTTTGACGAAATATGAAATGTCCGGGAGCACATAGTCGATGCCAAGCATATCTCTGGAGGGAAATGCGAAACCCAAATCGATCAGGATGATGTCTTGGTCGTACTCGACGCCGATACAGTTTTTGCCGATTTTTTCAAAACCTCCAACGGCGATAATTTTGAGATTTTTGTGGTCGGTGGTTTTTTTCTTCTGCATAGTTTTATGAGTTTTGAGTTTGGCGATAAGTCTTCTCTCCCGTTCTGGTAGTGTTTGGTGTGGGGGCCGGGCAGGTCTTTTGTTGGTTTGGATGGTTCTTCGGGTGAATTGTTTTTTGATGTTCACGATAAATTTGATTAAGAAATTTGATTTATAAATTATGAATTATGAATTAAGAATTATTGATTATTGATTATTGATTTATTTTCTTAATTCATAATTATTCATTTAAATAAGTTTAAGTTGTTCATCTTTGTTTTCTGGTTCGGGGGTTTTGTCTTGTTCTACTTTTATTTTATTGAGGATGAGGGGGATTTTGAGGAAATCAGCATCGATGTCGGCGCGGGTGGCGGCGCGGTAGAGGCCGGCGGCGGGATGATAGAGGGGGAGGTATACTTGACCGCGGTAGCGTTTGGGTTGGCCGTGAGCAGTAGAGATACGGAGGTTGGACAAAAAAAAGTTCATGGCATGTCGGCCGAGAGTGACTATCAACTTGGGTTGCATAATTTCCAGTTGGCGGGTGAGGTAGGGGGCACAAGTGGATACCTCATCGGGAAGCGGGTCACGATTGTTTGGAGGGCGGCATTTGACTATGTTGGTGATGAATACGTCATCGCGAGTGAGGTTGATGGACTCAAGCAGTTGTTCGAGGTATTTGCCGGCGGCACCCACAAAGGGAAGGCCTTGTAGATCTTCGTTTTTGCCGGGACCTTCGCCGACAAAAACTATTTCACTGTTTGGATTACCCGCGCCGGGGACGGCGTGGGTGCGGGTTTGAGAAAGAGGACAGAGGGCGCAAGTTTTTACTTTTCGGTGGATGGTTTCTAAATCAGACACGATATATAATTAAAGAAATTTGGTAAAACCTTATCAAACAGAGAATGGAAATCAATAATTGTTTGATACTGTTTATTTAACCAGTGTGCCGGTGAAGCGATTGTCTTGGAATCGGAGTTGCAGGGATTTGAAATGATTTATATCAGACAGGGTGGGTATGAGTTGCTGGAGTAGTGGCCAAGGAATTATGTATTGATTGGTAATTGTAGAAGTAGAGTTGGTTTCCGGCGAGAGGGAAAAGATGATTTGATTTTGGTTTTTATAGATTTGGACGGGTTGATCGAGATCGTTGTTGTATCCAATACTGGCTTTGGAATATTTTAGTTCGATATTGCTATCATCGATTTGATGAATGGTGGTGAAAGTGTTGTCGGGGAGGGTATTGGTTTGATTGGTATATGTTTTTTGATTTTTGAGAATTATATATATGTAGTCAAAGAGGTCACTGGATGTTTTGTTGTCATGGTAATTGAAAAATATTGTCGGATTTTGGTTTGAATCAAGTTTGATGGTTGCCAGATTGAGGTTGGTGGATAGAAAATCATCGATGGACAGATAGGAGTTGTTAAACATGGCGCGAAGATTGTCTGAAATATTGGATTGAGATGGGATTTGAGTATTGGGCAAGGGAAGGGATAATGGAAATTCAAGTTGGGAGTTACTACTTGGTATTATTGCTTGGCTGGTGTTGATAAGAACTTGATTGTTGGTGTCGAAAAATTCAAGTGGCGTATAGAGGGATAGATGATGGATGAGTTGAGCTAACAGGTGGTTTTGAAAGGTACTTGGGTTGAGCGAGAGCAAATAAGCAGAAAGGTTATGAATGGTTAGGAAGGATTTATTTGATGGCGGTTGGATATCTCGCGGGGGAGAAATTTGGGTGGAAAGAATAAAAAGCGAGGGGTTTTCAATAAAATAATAATTATCGGGTATGGTGATGGCTTGTTGGTCGATGTTTTTTTCAAGATTAATAGCGAGGGTGTACTGTATGCTTTGGTCGGGGTTTTCTTGCCAGAAGAAATGATATTGGGTGCCCAGATTTTCTTGGTTTTGGGCGACTATATTTTCTAGTTGAGTTGCTTGGGGAAAAGTTGAGATGATTCGACTTTCCAAACTGGTTTCGGTGGCAAGATATGGGGGGAGTTGGTCTTTTTGAATAGTGATATATGTCAGATAGGGGTTGTCGGGTTGGGCAGATTTTTGGTAAGAGTTTTTGGTGGATGTATTGGTTTGACATCCGTTTTGCAAAAGAAATAGGATAAGAACACCCAAAATTATTTTGTATTTTTTTGGAATAATCACAATTAGATTATATCAGTATATTGAATCAGAAGTTTTATAAGTTGTTTTTATTTTTGGTCGGGAGATTTTGGTTTGAGACCAGAATCTTTGGCGGTGAGATTGATCCTACCTAAGTCATCAATCTCTTTGACCTTTACTTTGATTTTATCACCTACTTTGACTATGTCGGTTACTTTTTTGACATGAAATGGGGCCAGTTCGGATATGTGAACCAACCCTTCTTGTTTGGGAAGTATTTCGACAAAGGCGCCAAAATCCATAATGCGAGTGACGGTGCCTTCGAATGTTTCCCCGGCAACAACTTCTTTGGTGATGTTTTTGACTATTTCAGCGGCTTGTTCGCATTTTTTGGCGTCATGGCCAAAAATAAATACGTTGCCGTCTTCTTCGATATCAATGGTGGTGTCTGTTTTTTCGATAATTTCGTTGATAGTTTTGCCTTGTGGCCCAATGACGCTACCGATCTGGTCAGGCTTGATTTTGACGGTGATAACTCGAGGGGCGTGCGGTGAAAGTTCGGCGCGGGGTTTGTCTATGACGGCCAGCATTTTGCTCAATATATGATCGCGCCCGCTTTTGGCTTGTTTGATGGCGTCTTTGATAATATCCAGTCCGATACCTTTGACTTTGATATCCATTTGCAGGGCGGTAATGCCTTTATTCGATCCGGCTACTTTAAAATCCATATCTCCAAAATGGTCTTCGTGTCCGGCAATGTCAGTCAGTATTTTGTACTCACCTTGCTGGTTTATCATGAGACCCATGGCGATACCTGATATGGGGGTGGATATTGGTACACCAGCGTCCATTAGGGCGAGAGTACTGCCACAAGTACTGCCCATAGAGGTAGAGCCGTCTGAGGAAAGTGCTTCTGATACTAGTCGGATGGTATATGGAAAATCTTCTTTGGATGGAATGACGGATCGCAGGGCTTTTTCGGCGAGGGCGCCGTGCCCGATTTCACGTCGGCCGGGACCGCGCATAGGACGAACTTCTCCGACTGAGAAAGGGGGAAAATTGTAATGGTGCATATAACGTTTGGTAGTTTCCTGACTCATGCCTTCGACAATCTGTTCATCGCTGGTGGAGCCGAGAGTAACATTGGTCAGTATTTGAGTGTAGCCGCGAGTGAATAGTCCGGTGCCATGTACCCTTGGGGAAACTCCGGTTTCACATTCGATTGGTCTGACTTCGTCGAGTTTGCGTCCGTCGATGCGAACGTTGTCTTTGAAAATTAGTTTCCTTACGCCTTTTTTGATATTTTTTTCCCAGAGATCGTACAAAATGTTGTGACCAATTTTATTTTCTTGTTCTACGCCAGTGTCCGAATTGATGCCGTGTTCTTTGATGAGTTTTTCCTGTAATGGAGTTAGGATACTGTCTCTTTGGAGTTTGTCATGGTTTTTGATTTTGGAAATGATATCATTATCGGCAAAAAATTGCTCGACGAGTTTTTGGGCTGATTCGTCGATTGGGTCGTGGGCGTATTCCATTGGTTTTTTGCCAAGTTGGGCGGCCAGTTCTTGTTGGATTTTGATAACGGGGGCCAGTTGGCTCTGGGCCAATTCAATGGCTTTGGTAATGGTCTCTTCCGGCACTTGATTGGCGCCGGCTTCGATCATCATGACAGAATCGATGGTGCCGGATACCATCAGGTCAAGATCCGAGTTCTCAAGTTGTTCTTTGGTAGGATGGGCAACCAATTGTCCATCAACACTAGCTACACGACAGGCAGCTACAGGACCGGAAAATGGTGCTTCAGCTAGGAGCAAAGAGCAGGAGGCGGCGATAGTGGCGGCGGTAGAGGGATCATGATCTTGATCGAGAGACAATACGCTAATAATAACTTGAATATCGCGACGAAATTCGCCGGGGAACAATGGTCTTAGTGGTCGGTCGATCAGTCTGGAGGTGAGAACCGCAATTTCGGAAGGACGTCCTTCTCTTTTGATAAATCTGGAGCCGACGATCTTGCCGGCAGCATAGTATTTTTCTTCATAGTCAACCATGAGGGGGAAGTAATTTACACCCTCGCGCGCGGTATGTCCAATGTTGGTGGTGGCCAATACAAGAGTATCGCCCCACCTGAGAGTAACCGCACCACCCGCCAAGCGGGCTAGTTTACCGGTTTCGATTGTGAGTGGTTTGGTGCCATAATCGGTAGACAAAGATTGGGTTGTCATAATAATTTTATAGATTAATGATTATTAAATACCACACCAATCTTTTATGTATAAATGCAAAAAACCACAACTTCCAGATTTAAAAAAGATTTTTGATCTAAAAGCTATAGTTTTTGGTGCATTTGATGTTAAAGAAAAGCGTGGGTTTACTTACGTATTTTAAGTTTCTTGATGATTTTTTGGTAGCGTGATTCGTCGTTTTTGCGGAGGTAATCGAGGAGTTTACGTCTTTTGCCGACTAGTTTTAGAAGGCCCATGCGGGAGTGATTGTCTTTTTTGTGAGTTTTGAGATGGTCGGTCAATTGGTTGATACGTTCGGTCAAAATGGCAATTTGTACTTCTGGTGAACCGGTGTCGTCTTGATGAGTTTGGAATTTTTTGACGGTCTTTTTTTTGACCTCGTTTGTTAGGGCCACGATGTTCTCCAATTTTTTATTTATTTGTGAGCAATCTTTATTCTAGCAGAGTTGGAGGGAAGTATCAAGTTAAAAACATTTTTAAAACATACAAAAACATCCTAAAACATACAAAAACATTAAGACGCTGGTTAGCTAAATGTTTTTGTATGTTTTAGGATGTTTTTGTATGTTTTAAAAATGTTTTATATCAACGGTGGTAGGGGGTTGGGTTCTTCGGGGGTTTTGTTTTCTTCGTTATTTAAATCTTCGGTTGGGGGTGGTGGTGTTGGCGC